>JAOZNZ010000871.1 GCA_029933535.1 bacterium
GTTCAGGCAACTCAATCCCCGATTACGTTCCGGTAGATAATTATCTCGCAATGATAGAAGCAGCACAGGAAATCCGCGAACGGGAAACAGGTAATCCGTAATCCATGGTCCATGGTCCGTGGTCCGTGATTCGTGGTCCGTAATCCGTGGTCCGTGGTCGGTGTTTTTTTGTTCTTAAATCTAAAATCACAAATCTAAAATCCAAAATTCTTCACACGCTCCCCGCCTGCCAATAAGAAAAATCAACTGATTGCGATGAAAAACTCTTCCCGGGATTCTTTATTTTCTTATTTAACATGCAAACCGCTTTAGCTCCTATCTCAATTTCCGGTTCCACCATTGCGTCAATTGTTAATCCGCTATGTTGTGACAAATAACTCGCGAAAGTTATAAGTGATAAATCTTCGGGTATTCGCAAATTCATCTTTCGCGCGGCCTGAACTATTGGCACGACAAGCGAAGACCAGTAAAGCATCATTGCGTCCGGTCTATTTTTTTTCGACAATATTTCTGTAAAATACTCCACCTGTTTTTCTCTTGCAAGGAGTTTGCCATTATTATTAATTTTTCTCGGTTTCAACCCGGCTTTTTTAATCTCAAATTCATAACCGGCATATCTGTCAGCAATACTGTAATGCAAGTCGATCATATCATCTGAAAAATGAGTCATTTCAGCAACATAAGCAATCCTTTTTCGTCCTGCTTCGATTAATTTCCGTGCGGCAAATTTTGCAGCTTTTTTATTATCGGGATAAATACTGTCTTTATCATGTTTTACAAATATCCATACAGCCGGCAATGTGTGTTTTTCAATTTGCAAAACTATTTCTTCAGAAACCTGATGCGTATAGTCAACTAATAAACCATCCGCCATCAATGTTTGTAAAACTTTAGGAATTTTTGCATAATCATCAGAATGCGCGTCAGGAAGTTTAGTCATCAAAAGATGTTTATTGTTTTTATCAAGTTCATCGTGAATACTTTCAAGTAAATGTATCGGAAGATAACTCTTCCCGCGATCACTGCTCAACAACAAAGCAACACATCCGAAATTTCCTTTTCTAATGTTTCTGGCGGAAATATTCGGTACGTAGCCTAAATCAAGCGCTGCCTGACGTATTTCATCTTTCCGCTTATCGGAAATATTATAGTTGTCCGCTTTATTATTTAGAATACGCGATACGACTGATGGATGAACACCAACCGCTTTTGCAACTTCTTTTAATGTAGTAGGCATAAATTCAGGTTTCAGGTTTCAGGTTTCAGGTTTCAGGTTTAATGGGTTCGCGAAGCGCCCGGCGAATGCTGGGTAAGGTCAAAGGTCTAAAGGTCTAAAGTTAAAAGTCAGACAAATCAATCTTAAAATTTTAAATTCATCGCAACGAGATGAATTTTCTCAGCCGTGCCTGCAATATTATTGAATGATTTAACGATTTAGTGATTTAACGATTTTTCAATCATATCAATCATACCAATCTTATCAATCTTATTAATCATATCAATCTTTAAATTACTAAATAATAATGGCACGGCACTCCTTGACAAAAAAATATAAATCTGATATATTATTGTAAAAATGGTAAGGCAATTGATTGCCCTTGTGAACATTATATTAAATTATAAATAAAAAAACAACCGAC
>JAOZNZ010000872.1 GCA_029933535.1 bacterium
GCAGATTCCCCTCCTTACCAAGGAGGGGTGCAGTCCCCCTTTGAAGGGGGTGCCTGAAAGGCGGGGGATGTTATAGCGCGGGGTGGTTCTCATTTTAACAAAAAATCTTTCGCAAATAAACAACCAAATTTTATCCTAGTGAGTATTCCCCCTTTTTTAAAGGGGGTTAGGGGGATTTCAATTGCATCTTTTACCAAAAAATTCTTACCAATGCGAGAACCACCCCGGCCTATCGGCCACCCCTTCCCGAGGTGAATACTCGGGATGTACCACATTTGTAAGGAGGGGAGCTTTTTTTGTCGACCTCTTCGATCAGGCACTAATTATCAAGCGGACTTTTCACTCCCAGAATATTCTTTTTGGCTACATGAGTGTAAATCATTGTTGTTTGTACGTTTGAATGACCAAGCAATTCCTGAACCGTGCGAATATCTGTCCCTTTTTCCAATAAATGTGTCGCAAAACTATGGCGTAAAGTATGTACTGTTGCTTGTTTTACTATCCCGGATTCCTGTACAGCTTTTTTAAACTGTTTTTGAAACGTGTTCGGCATTATATGATGGCGGCGAATTATTTTTTTCTCAGGGTCAACCGATAAAGAAGCGGAAGGAAACATCCATTGCCAACCGAATTCTTTCCCTGCATTTACGTATTTTTTTTCTAAAGCATTTGGTAATTTAACACCATCGATATCGTGTTTTCTGTCTTCCTCAAATATTTTTTGTATTTTATCTAAATGCGCTAATAAATCATCTTTTACACGCTCAGACATTAATGTTATCCTGTCTTTATCTCCTTTACCGGCACGAACAGTTATTGTTCCGCGCTCAATATCTATATCATGAACACGCAGTCTTATACATTCCATAAGGCGCAATCCCCCGCCATAGATCAGCATTCCCATAAGATTGTGAATACCTTTTAACCTGCTTAAGACTTTTTCTACTTCCTGCATTGATAAAACAACAGGTAAACGACGACGCACTCCGGCACGAACGGCTGAAGAAATGTCATCTAATTTTTTCTTAAGCACATACCGATAAAAGAAAAGTAAAGCGTTAAACGCCTGATTTTGTGTGCTTCGGGCTACTTTTCTTTCTACCGCGAGATAGCTCAAATAATCTTCCACATCTTTGCTTGATAAAAGTTCAGGATCTTTTTTATTCAAATACACACAAAAATTTCTTAACCAGGATATGTAAGTCTTTTCTGTTCGATAAGACAAATGACGCAACCGCATTATTCTTCGCATTTCTTCCGAAGCGAATTTCCAAGCTTCACCTGCGTTTATTTTCAAATCATTTTTTTTGATATTTGATTCATTTGACCCATGACTTTTCAAACCATATTTTTTGTCGACTTTTATCGACAAAAAATGTCGATATAAACGCAAAGCGTGGTCGGCTTGTTTTATCTGCCAATCTTCATGTTCGGAAGAAAGGAAAAGCAGAAAGTTTTCTTTTTCTTCGGAAGAAAAATTGATTTTATCATTGCCGGAAAGTTGATTAAGGAAAATTTCAACCCATTTTAAGTAATAAGGGATGTGTTTTTTACTAATGTGAGCTTTCTCTATTAAATACTTTTGAAATTCATTCATAACGATATTGCATTATTATTCAACCATATCAATAACATACGT
>JAOZNZ010000005.1 GCA_029933535.1 bacterium
GGTCAACATCAAATAAATTTGTCTGAACACGCATGTCAGGCCAGGTTGTTATAATAGTTGCCATCCCTGAATTTGTTCCCAGACCGAAATGTAAAGTTTTGTCATTCTGATTACCCCATCCCATCGCGCTTTCAACCTGTCGCGTCAAAATTTGCGAGCCGAAAGGAATTCGTACTATTGCACCAATAGCATCACGATTGATATTTGCGCCATCGCCAATCATTTTAATTTTTATCCAATGGTTATCATTTGTGATGTTATTGCGGTAAAGTTTTTTACCTGTCATAATATCCAGGTCACCGTCATTGTCATAATCCGCCCATCCGGCCTGGAAATTTGATTCAGGCGTTGTTAAATACATATCATATTCAACAGAAACATCGGTGAAATTCCAGTTTCCGTCATTACGCATTAATGTGCATCTTTGTCCCGCGTAATAACCTGCAACAGCAGTGATGAAAAAATCTAAATCACCGTCATTGTCAAAATCTGCAAGTGCGGGCGAAGCATGCGACTCGACATAAGGCAGTCCTACTGAAGAGCTTTTATCTTCAAAATACCAGTTACCGGATGGTCCTCTGTTACGATAAAACATCGGTCTGTCCTGCGAAGCTGTAGCATGAGCAAAATTACCGACAAGCAAATCTAAATGTCCATCGTTGTCGAGGTCACCAAAACATGAACCAATAGTATGTCCACCCGGATATGTCGCTGAGCCGCCATAGTGATCATTATCAACATTATATTCCGCGGCCATATCGGTAAAATTACCGTTCCCGTCATTTATCCAAAGATAGTTATTTGCTATTCGATAGTTGGAAACATAAATATCCTGATCGCCATCTTCATCAAAATCCGCGCATGTAACTCCCCGACCGGCTTTAGGAGGTGATGATTCCTGTCCCCATTTCAAATCAAAGTGGGATGTGGTTTTATTCCATTGCCAGCGTGCATCGTGGAAATAGGGTCCGCTTGGAGCAGTTTCCCAACCTGTTCGATAGTATTCTATCCGTCCGTCACTGTTAAAATCTGCCCAGGCAGAGCATTCGCTTTGAGTTGGGAAAGGGTCGGAAATGTCCATGTGTGTAAAAGTCGAGTTGCCATTATTTCGAACGAGATGCCCGCCTGCCGCCGCTGAATAAATATCCTGGTCACCATCATTATCATAATCTATAAAAACTCCCGGCCACCACATTGGAACATTCGGGATGTTCGCGTTTTCAAAATTTACACCGCCGTTGTTTTTAAATAAATAAACACCTTTGCCACCGTCATAAGTAGCAAGATACATGTCCGGCCAGCCATCATTATTATAATCTCCCCAGGCAACTGCGTTATCAACATGTGCGGGATCATACATTGCGGATAAACCTACATCTGTTGATACGTCCTCGAATTTTCCGAGATCAGATATCGGATCAGCGAATTTAAAATCGTCAACACCAAGCCATGCATAGCCTGTTTCTGTTGCATCATCCACAACTTCAATATATACTTCTTCACCGATCGCGGAAGCGGAATGCAAGTATCTTTGAACCATTGCGTTTTGGTTTGGCGCGTAAACTCTGTCTAATTCTTCACCATTTGACACGCGGTTTAATGTTACATAATTATGTGATTCCGGCAGTCCGGAAGGTAGTTTTGACCACCCGCAAATCAGAAAATTTACTACTCCGTTGCCGGTTAAAATAACATTGGCAGAGCGAATAGTTCCAGTGGCAGTTTCAGAAGCAGGATCGGTTACACCGGCGCCGCTTGCCCTCGAAAGTCCATAATATGTTCCCTGACAGTTGTAACCTACCTGTTGCTCAGGCCAATAGTTAGTAGTACTTGGCGCGCTGCCCCAGGCCGTACCGGAAACTGTCCAGTTTATATAAGTTCCTGTTTCAAAGTCCAATATCGGATTTCCCGGCGGTTCGCCCTGTACAATCTGAAAATCATCTGCACCAATCCAGCTTAATGATTCATCAGGGCAGTTGTCAACTATTTCAATATAAACATTACTGCCCGCGCAAGAAATTATTGGAGTTAAAATTGCCGCGGTCAAATTGTTTGAATTTTGCGGATAAACTCTGGCTAGTTCTGTTCCATCTGCTTCAAGGTTTAAAGTAACATAATTGCTGCCGCTTGCCGAACCGGCGAATCCGTTAATAAGAAAAGAAACCGACATATTTCCTTCGCAAGGGAAAGAAGCCGAACGCAAAATTCCTGCATTTGTTCCATCATAAAAAGTGGTAGCGTAAAATCTTCCATGAAAACCGGAGAACAGGTTCGTCGTTTCCCAGCCGGTTCCGGATACTGTCCAATTTTGAAAATTGCCGCACTCAAAGCCGCAGTTTTCACCAAGAACAAAACTGTATTCCACAACTCTAATATCATCAGCGGAAATCCACGCGTTTGTTGCACCGTTGCCATCATCAACAATCTTCAAATAAACATCAACAGATTGTTGGAGTTCACGCTTTAGCGTGTATTCCTGAAACACCCCTGTCTCCGATAAGTTTGAGTTCGTGGTAAACACGCTAAAGCGTGGACTCCTACAAAACCCCTGTTGTTTAGTTGTAGAATCTGGGTTAGTGTTATGCTGCAAAAGCCGGAGTTCCGCATCATTTGCGTTTGGCGTGTAAACTCTGTCAAGTTCAACATCGTCATCCGCTCTATGCAAACTCACATAATTATATTCCTGTGTGTCGCCAAGTTCGGACGACCAACCCCCGACAAACATAGAGATTTGTTCATCCGCCTCAAGTGGAAAAACTTCCGATTGCAAAATCCCGGTAAGCGAATCATCAAAAATTCCTGAACTATCGTAACCGCTGTTTGCGTATTGAGAACCTTCTTTCGGCATATTGAATTCCGGAATTTTAAAAGGAACATTTCCAAAAGCACCGTTGCCTGAAACTGTCCAGCCGGTGTAATTATAATACTCAAAACTGCCGTTAATAACTGTGCCGGGAGTTGGCAGCGCGATTGCGAGTCCGTCAAAACTTGGGTATTCAGGCGTTCCGGGAATTCCAAAAAGAGACAGTTCCGCGGTATCGGGGTCAACAATAATTAATTCGCGCCGGTTGTTGGAATTTGCCGCCCAGTAAAGCGTGTCGTGCATGTCATCAAATTCCAGTCCCTGTTCGTGAAAAGTATGTAGAACCGGAAGCCAGGACCAGTTTAATTTTCCGATATGAGTTGAGTCGCCGGTTTCGATATCAATTGTATAAAGGTTCGCGTCTTTTGTGGCAATTTCTACGGCATACATTTCATTATGCCGGTTAACAGCGATAGCCGCTGTTATTCCTATATCATTGATTTCTCTTAAAAAAGAAGCTTCACCGGTTGATGGATTTATTGTGTAAAGAAATGAATCATAAGTAACTGCGTAAATTGTTCCGTCTTTCGCGATAGTCATATCCGTCCAATATCCACCGCCCGCGGAAGGAGAGCAAGGTCCGATATAATTTATTGTCGCGTTTGTATCCGTATCGAAAGTAACAAACCAGTTGGTACCTGTAAGAATAGCGTAGATTTTCGAGAAGTCATTTGTAAGAAAATCCGCGGCGTAAACATAAGTGTCATAAATGCTGAATTTATCATTTAGGTTCACTTCCCAAAAAGGATATCGCGTTCGCTCACAATTAAAATAACTCATCAAAAACGGCGAACTGTAAACTTGAAACGCATACGCGGGAAGATTCGACAGACAATGTGTTATAAGTTCCGTGCTGCCTGTCAAAGAAAAATCCGAACTTACGGCTTCAACAGTTGTTGTTAAAATCTTGCCCGGCGCTATGGCGGGGGGCAAGCTTATTTCAACAAAAATATTTATCATTTCTTTATTTGTGAGAACTCCTGTCGCTAATGGGGCGGAAACTGTTCCTTCAGAAATATAATTCAAACTAAAATCATCGTTTACTCCTGTTAAATTTTGAATTTCAACTTCATATTCTACAGGATGAGAATAATCGGCGTAGATCAACTTAACAACCGGATATAATTCAACCCGTGGAGTATTACTATAAATGCTAACAAAATCTAAAGCGCACCAGTCGGATTCGTAAGAATTTCCGCCTGCATATTCAAACTGAAGAACCACCTCGCTTTTTCCGCTACATGAAGAAAGGTCAACAACTCCTATGTTCCAGGGATCTGTGTTGGAAGTTTGCTGCTCGCCGAATTTATACCATAAATTGCTCCACGCGCCATCAGCATAAACATTAAAATAGAGATTGCTCACATCTTCGCCGTACATAAAGTATCTGAAAGAAATTTCCGGGGAAGTTACAGAAGAAAAATCACAGGTAAGGGTAAGATAATGCGGGCTTAGTCCATTTACCGGCAGGCTTTTAGCTATAATAAAATAAGTTCCGTCATACGCGACTTTAGGTCCCGTACTCGTCCAACTTGATAGATTAGTAATATCCCATTGAGTCCACCAGGAAGTAGTGGAACCATAATAAGGTTTCAGATAAGTTGACCATTCTCCGTATTCGTTTTCAAAACTTTCGGAATAGGGGAAATCGGTAACGATACCACAGGATGCATGAAGTGCTGTCAGCAAAACAAGCGCCAGAGAAATAATTGTTAGTTGTTTCATAAGGTTGTAGTTTTGTTTACGTTTTCGTAAATAAATGTATTATAATATTATTATACCATTTTTTCGTATATTTTCCCCCGGAAAACAGTTTTTAAAAAAAATCCCCTTAAAAAGAGGAATAGTTTCAGCTTATTTTCAGGTGTCAGAGTTGTTCCACCGCTTTTGGAGCAACCCCTAATTTGGCGTAACCCGAAAAGGTTGTTCAGCCTCGAAGAGGCTTAACGTGGGGTTAATCACATTTTGCCCTTTTCAGGGCAAGTTTTCGCAGGTTTTTGGCAAAAAAGAATGAAAAATACTACAACTTTGTAACTTTCGATTTTATTGCTCCCGGAATTTTTATTTTATTAATATAAGTGGAAACATTTATTGAAAGTGATGGTAATTGTTCTGTTTTACCTTTAAAAACTATTGAATTATTCCCGGGTTTTAATGGTGGATTTAAAGTGAAATTAAAAGGATTATAATTCCCTTTGTTTCCTCGCGAATATACTGGCTTTCCATTTGCATAGCCTGTAACGGTAGTTCTTACCGGAGTTAAAGTTACACGTACATACGGATCTTTTTTCCCGAGAACTTCTATAGGAAAACCTATGAGAAAATTTCCGGCTTTTGTATTGCCACATAATTTTTTGATATCGACTCCCCTTTTATTTCCACCCCATGGAGCACAACCGTATTTTCCAAGAATTTTAGCCTCTATTCCTTTATCATTTTTGTTTTTAAAAGCTTTCCATTTCTTATTTGTTTTTATAAATAAAAGTGCTCCTTCGTTGAATTCCACGCATAATGAAGCAACAAGCCCGGCCGGACTTGCTGTTTTGCCATCATTTTTAGCTTCTATAACAATTTTATTTTCGCCATTGCGCAATATTTTTGTCAAATCAATAGTGTGCGATGATTCCCAACCGACACCATTACCCACTTTTTTTTCATTAACGTAAACAATAAAGCGATTATCTGCTCTTGTTATAATTTCAGCTTTTTTAATTTTTCTGTCTTTAGGAATTTCAATAGTTTTCTTAAAATATATTGTTCCGGTAGGCGCTGATTGCAACGGTTCACCTTCAGGAAACCAAATCCATTCCGCATTTTTAAAAGTATTAATACTGTTTCTTTTTCTGGATGGCACTTTATTCCACGAGAAAGTTTTTTCGCCAATTTTAATTGGTGTGTTGCTGAATGTTGAAATCGCCAACGCTTTTTTAAGTATTTCAGGTTCTTGTGCATTATCAAACGGACCGAGAAAATAAGGCTCCGCAATTTTCATATCAACTTTCGGCCTTAAATCAGTTTCTTTTTTATATTCTTCGATTCTGTTTTCCAACCGCTTTTTGATTTTCGAGTAAGCCGGATTGTTAATCAAATTTTTCATTTCATCAGGATCTTTTTTCAAATCATAAAATTCTGAAAAATCTGTGTTCGGCCACTGAATTAATTTATAACGCTTAGTTCGAATAGCAAGATTAAGTCCTTCGAGATAATACAAAAAGTCATCGCGGAAATCATGCTCTTTCTCATTTTTTGATTCAAGTAAAGGTCGCCAACTTTTTCCCTCAACATCTTTTGGAATCGGCACGTCAGCAAGATCGAGCAAAGTCGGCGCGACATCCATATTCAGCACCATTTCTTTTCTGCGAATTCCCGGTTTTATCATTCTCGGGTAACGAACAAGCATTGGAATGCGAATACATTTTTCATAGGCATAATGTTTTTCCGTTAAACCATGTTCACCGAGAGAATATCCGTGATCACTTGTGTAAATTAAAATAGTGTTGTCAGCTTCTCCGGACTCGTCAACCGCTTTCATAATTGTTCCGAGAGAATCATCGAGAGATTGAGAAGAACGATAATACGATTTAATATATTTATCCCAGGAATTATCAAATAAAGGCAGTCCACCGATAAATTCTTTAAGTTTAATATTGCACGGAAGATTTTTAAACGCGGGTTTGCCTGTTCTTACATAATCTTCATCGTAAGAATCAGGTTTTGGAATATCTTTCCCGTCAAAAATATGCTCGTGACGTGGTGGATATTCAAAATGAAGATGGGGAGCTTTTAATCCTACAAAAACACAAAAAGGTTTGTCTTTTTTTGCCGATTCTTTTATGTAATCTGCTGCAAGCTCCGACAATACATCATCTGTAAAACCTTTGTACTGCTTTGTTTCGCCTGTTCCGCTTAAAGTAGGATTAAAATATGGACCGACAGCGTAAAAACCTCTCCAAACATCATAACCCGGTTTTGCCACGTGCCCTTCACCGAGATGCCATTTGCCAAAATGAGCAGTGCTGTATCCCGCATCATGCAAACGTTGCGGAAAAGGTATTTCAGTCCGGTGAAAAGTTTGAGCGTTATGAATAATGCAGGGAGCTCCCACCTGGTGAGGATTTTTCCCCGTCAGAAAACAAGCGCGCGATGGAGAACAAACTGCCACATTAACGAATGCATTTTCGAACATCACACCTTCTTTTGCCATTCGGTCAAAGTGAGGAGTTTTGACGTAAGGATTGCCTGAACAACTCATCATATCGGCACGCTGATCATCCGCAAGGACAAAAACGATATTTGGTCGTTTGCCTGTTTTAGCAAAAGCATTTGACAACATACCTGCAGCAAAACCTGTTGTTGAGTAAAAAGCTGTTGCTGCAGCTGCACCGCCGACAGTTTTAAGGAAATCTCTTCGATTGAAATTTTTGTTTGACATATTTCATTTGGTTCACTTAAAAATTTTAGGACTTATAGGACGATTAGGACTTATAAGACCTATTTGTCCCATTTGTCCCATTTGTCCCATTTGTCCCATTTGTCCTATTTGTCTTGTTTGTCCAATTTGTCTTATTTTTTCCTGCCAAAGAATCCTAACGCTAATAAACAAACTATTGAAATAATTCCCGGTTCCGGAATTATTATGTCTGCTATTTCAATGTTATTGCCGTTAATCGTCGGATTTTCCGGACCGGAATTTCCTATCGCATAAGACATGAAAATGGAACTCGCGTTACCATCTATTATACCGGCCGTGAATAATATGTTTGTCTCTTCAGGGAATACTGTGCCAATGGCATTAACATTAACGGTAATGCTGTTAGCTGCGGCTCCTGAAATATCAAGTTTGCTATTTACATTAATTAAATCTGCCAGATAATAAGCACTAACTTCCCAATCATATATACTGCCGCTTTGCATTACAAGATTGCTTTGAACATACATCGTGCCAACGCTGCTGCCGGGCGAAATTGTTGCTCCTGCAGGAATTGTTAAATCTCCGCTTACATCGCCTACAGTTGCTTCATCAGCAGCGAGAAATTTGCTTTCTCCGAGAGTGTTCAAAATAAGCGTGCCGCTTTCAACAACAGTTGGACCCGTATAATTACAAGTATTAGATAAAGTTAAAGTTTCGTAGCCAAGTTTTGTTAAACCACCATCAGAAGTTCCACCGAGTGCAGGGTCATGTAAAAATGGAACATTAACAATTCTTCCGCTCGCATTATTAACTTCAATTTTCGCTCCGCCTGCCTGAACAACATTAGAAAATCCTTGTCTTATCCAATCAGCAAGGCTGCCGGTCCAATCGCCCCACGGTCCGTCGGAAAAGATACCGCCATCATAATACAAAGCTGAGCCTGAGCCTAATCCCGCGCTTTCACCGCCGGAATTATGAGCCGCCGCTGTTTTAAGAATCGAACCTGTTTTTAAATATATAGTTCCTACATTGTTAGATTGTACAGAAGGATCAATTCCAACTCGTGTAACAAAAACTAGCGCTTCTGATTGATTATCGAAAATCACCGTTCCGGGCGCACCGCCTATTCCCGGCATAAGTTCAAGGCCGCAATAAATATAAGAGTTTGAAACAACAGTTTCATTATTAATAAAAGAAATATATTTTGGACAAATGAGTGAGGAATCGTTTATTTTAAGTTGTCCGCCTTGAATTACAGTACTTTCCGAAGCAGATATTACTCCATCATTAATGAAAATTGTATCCCCGCCACTTACATTTCCGGGAATAATAGACAAAGATGTAACGTCCTGCGAATAACTGTTCAAATTATACGTTAAACCAATATCACTTGTCCAATGATAAACATTCAATGTAAGATTAGTGTTTGGAAATTGTTGATCGTTTCCAATTTCAAATGTCCCTTGTGAAGCATAAGCACTAAGAATTGTTTTGCCTGAACGGGTATCAACTCCGTTAAGATAAAAAATTCTCGCGTGAGTTTCATGACCGCCCTGTACAAGAAGTTCAACAGACCCGGGACCGGAAAAAGCACCATTTTGAACAAAATAGTTTGACCCACCACCGTATTGTGAATATCTCGCGTCGGCAGCAAAATAAACATCACCGTTATTGGTAACATTACCGCCTTCAGTATGAAATGCTCCCAGAGCCGCAAAAACTCCATTGCCTGCGAGGGACATATTATTTTCAAGAGTGGAAGTACCAACAGTCCCAATCACAAATTCTCCACCGCCATTCACGGTTATGTTACTGCCTTCTAAAGTAGCAGGATAGCTTAACCGAAGTTTCCCGCCGCTATTCGCGTTTATAGAAGAAGAACTTAGAACTGTGGGATTTGCAGGAACATCCGTTTCGGTCATGTTAAGCATTCCACCATCACCGATATTTAAAGTTTTGGTGTTAAAAGCGTCTTTTCTTAATCTGACAGTAGTTCCTGTTATAGTTACATCTGCATTTTGAAAAACATCTTTGTTATTTATAATAATCTCAAAAATATCGTAAAGATTTACATTTCCGCTGATCGATTTCGGCGTTGCACCAATCATTAAAATTCCGGAAGTATGGTCGCCTTTTAATGTGAAACCATCGGTCCCATCAAGCCCGCATTGAATATCCAATCTGTTTGCAAAAACATCAATGATCGGACTGTCGCCGCCTGCATCTAAAGTAATATTAGTTGAAAGTTCATATCCTGCAACAGTCGGCCCCGGCAATTGTACTCTGGTATTTTTCAAATGAATTCCGCCGGCAATTATATTTTGATTGTTGAAAATACCTACTGTGATTTTATCGTCAACGTATGTATTTGTGAAATAAGCGTTGTCGCCTGCGCCGTTCGGAATAACTCCGCCTGCCCACATGGCATTGTTTGTCCATATTCCATCGCCATCGAAAGTCCATGAACCATTAGCCGCGAAAGCAGCTGTAGAAATAAGTACAGCGAACAATAGTGTTATGATAGTTGTAATTTTTTTCATTTTGTCTCCTTTTGTTTAAGTGTTAGTTAGTTAGGAAATTTCTCTTGCGATTTTTAAAAATCGCAAAATAAATTTAGCATGTTTTTGTTTGGCTTATGATTATAGATTTGTCGCTTGGCCCAGGCATACGCCGGGTTAAAAGGTCCAAGCGACGTACCTTCCTTTTCGAGCGGTGTGTAATTAGTCATTAAATTTTTAATCATAAAATTATCTACCGATTCTAAATTTATTTTTACTTTTCCAGAAAAAAAGTAAAAATAAATTTCCAATAATCCATATCCCTATTGGTTCCGGTATCCCTGTCCCTGTCAGCGTTACTTCAACAACTCCGTTAGTCCCGCTGCCGGTAAGATAAAGAGTGTTTGAATAATCTATTTCTTCGTCAGGTTGAAACATTACCTCAATTGTGTCAGGGAATTCTTGAGTTGAATAATAATAATTTGTGGAAACACTAAAGAAACTATCTACGGTCGCAAAACTGACATTGCCTGAAACAACTCCGCTGCCAACATTAAAAATATCAAGACTCATAGATTTGCTTCCGCTTACAACAACTTCCCCGAAATCAAGAGCTTCAACAACATCTATTTCAGGTTCGGGTACATCTTTCAGATAACTGCTGAATCCGTAAAGAAAATAATCCATATTAGGTTTCGGAGTAAATGTAAACGTGAACGTTCCATCACTGCCTGCTGTATATTCGTATTCAATTATTTGCCCCTTATCCGGATCTGCATTTTCGTCAACTTCAAAAACTCCGCCATCACTGCCGGAAAGATAAGAAATTCTGGCATTGACGGTTGCAAATGGATAGCCGTAAATATTCAAAATATTTACTGAATCAGGAATAAGATTTGACAATGTAACACCTACTGAAGAACTCCACCCATAAATTCCGCCTTCTAGAATTTTTCCACTATCACCTGCGAAAGGTGCATCTTGACTCCACCATGCCATTAAACCATTAGCGCCGAAAAGCGACCAGTTTGTTCCGCTGGCTGCCGAATAAGTATCGGGAGTAAGCCAGTTAGTCGCTAAACCGGAACCTATAAAGTCAAGCGAATTAACGAAAACATTTTCATCTAAATTAATATTTACCGCGTGAGTAAAATCGGCAACTGAATTACTTAAACCTATCCAGGTATCGTCATCATTTTCCCATGTTCTCGTGGAAAATTTTGCTTTAATAATAGAAACTTTCAAATCATCAAAAATACTGTCACCGCCATAATTATACAGTGTAATATAATTTCCATCAAATCCACTTGCTTTTTCATAAGCATAAAAAAATCCCCAGCGATTAAAATTTGTGTCCGCATCAGGTATGAATTGTCTCCTTAATATAATCGGAGAATCGTTTACAGTCATTGCAATATAAGCAAGTTCATTTTCAAAGTCTGCTGTAGAAGCCGTAAGCAGAACATGAAGTTCGCTTGATTTTATAATATCGTTGGTAAAAGTACCTACTAATGTGCTGCTGTTGTAAACATCATATATCCCGCTTCCACCACCATAAAAAATTACTCCGAATCCTCCCGCACTGTTTGCAGGCAGATTTTGTGAAGTTTTGCCAAACGTTACCGCTGCACCGTTTACACTCGGCTTTATTTTTACATCTACCATAAAATTGGTGGATTCTTCAAAACTCCAGTTCGGTGAACAAGCTGAACCGGCATCGCTCAATGTCAGCTCATTTGGATTGGCTGCTCCATCCCCTATTACTGTTGTACCTGTAAAAGAATAGTCAACCGGAATTACTCTGCCATACTGTCTTCCGCTTGCCGTATAATCTTTATTTACATTCCCGCTACCGGAAACATTATTAAAAGTATCATAAAAATAGAACGGAGAATTAGAATCTCTTTCTGTACGGAAACTCGTTGGAACCGACCATTCACTCCAGGCATTTTTATCATTTCTATACCTTACTCTCCAATAATTTGTTAAGCCAAGTACTGAAGTCGGTACTTCAATGCTTGTAGCATTGGTATTTATTTCGCCGGTGTCCCAAGTCATTGAGCTGAAATTAGTTTTGTCATCTATCTGCCACTGAATTGAAATCATTGACCAACTGCCCGGATCAGAATATGCCGATCCTTCTAAAGTTACAGGAAAATCAACCATTGCATCATCAACAGGAAGTTGATTTACAGGTGTATCCGGACCGGTAGAATCAGTGCTGAATCCCATCGCGTAATCGCCGAATTCACTCCATCCGTTTGTGTTACCGGCTTTTACCCAATAATAATAATCAAGATTAACTGTTGCTGTTGTATCATCAAAAGCGTTGGTCGTTAATTCCGGAGAAACAGTAATAGCTGTACTGCTGTCTGCAGTTGTGTTTCGATAGACTTGATATTTATCCGCGCCGTCAACATTATCCCAGATTACAGCAATTTTATCTGAATAAGTTCCCTGTGAAGCGGAAATATTACCCACAGGCGGTCCGGCGGATTCCTCATTACTGAAAGCATAATAATGCCAGCCGGCATTAACTGCTGTTGACAAAGCTATAGAAAAAACACCATTCGATGGCGCTGTATAATAATATTTTACTAGCTTGCCAGAAGGCCCGGAAACATTTTGATTAAGTATTACCATTGCTGACTCGCTATCTCCGGGAGCAAAAAAAGATTCGCGTAAACCTGCTCCATAACCGCGATTATAAAGCGTGAATGCGTAAGTTTGCCCACCAACAAGATTCGATAAAATTATCGCACTTGACTGCGCATAACCTTCGTAAATAAAATCACTGACAAGATTTGCACTATCACCGCTTATTGTCGTTCCGCCGACAGAAAGTGTCTGGAAATTATTATTTCCAAAACCATTTATCATTGACCAGCCTGTGCCGTTATAATTTGAACTGCTGCCGGTAAAATTCACTCCATTGATTACAACATCGGAATCCGCTCCAAGATTAATTGTATGCGTATAAGTTTTACCGGAAGAAATCTTTGAACTCGCATCATCTGTCCAGTCATATTCAAAAAACTTGGATTTTGTAGCAGTGATAGTAAAATTATCTACAACAGACGTACTTCCACCATCCAAATTGAACAATCCGATATAATTATTGTCAAATCCGGAATTGCCTCTATAGATGAAAGGATTACCTGTACCATTGCTTACAACAGCTCCAAGTCTGATAGGCTGACCATTAATAAAAATGGCGGCTGTAGCGCTTGAACTGTCGTCCATTGAATATGAGACAAGCACATGATAGGGCGGATTAAGCATCCCTGCCACCGGGAATTCTCCCTGATGTACTCCGTCATCAAAAATACCACATGCCGCTCCTCCTCTTAAAATAACTCCCATTCCGCTGGGTTCATTTACCCATAAGTTTTGGACGTCTCTGCCAAAACTAACAGACAACCACCAGCCTCCAGCGGCTTGAGGCGGCTTTACAACATCAAATTCAACTGTGTAATTGTCAGACTCCATGAAAGTGTCATTCGGGCTGCACGCAGCCTGATTCTCTATGAACATAAGCTGATCAGGATATGTTGCCGAACTGCCGACTTCCGTTATTGTTCCGACAACATCTTTTATCGCATAATCAATAGGTGCAAGAGTGCCGAATTGTCTGCCAACCGCATTGGTATCTGTATTAACATCACCGACAGAAGAGATGTTATTAAATGTGTCCCGGAGAACTGTCTCCGCATTAGCAAACATTGCCGGGAAGATTGATAACACAATCGTTAAAAAGATAATTTGTTTTTTCATTTTGTTTCCTTTTGTTTTTTGGTTAGTTTTTTGGTTAGTTAGTTAGGAAATTTCTCCCGGGGCGCTTGCGCGCTCGGGATAAATTTAGCATGTTTTTGTTTGGCTTATGACTCAAATATTTTTCTTGTTTCTAATGTCAGTATTCTAATTTTTCCTTGTCTCGTGTTAAAGTAGTCATATAATTTCCTTTACAATCATAAAATTATTACACCTGTGATAATTTTAATTTTATTTTTCCTAAAAATAAAATTAAAATTCCTACGATCAATAACAACGCCGGTTCAGGTATCGGAAAATTTGTTACTGCAAGATTATCTAATTTCACTTGCGGGCCTGCTGCATCCCATAATTTTACACCTAAATCAAACGCAAGATGGTCGCCCGTTAAATCTTCAGGTGTACTAAAAGTAAAAGTATGTGAAATTAATGGATCGTTCGCCGAAGGATTTAATACATTAGTAAAAAGCATCCCGCTTGCCCATTCTGAATCAAGCCAAATTCCCGAACCATTGACATTTTCAACATTATTATCATCTATAGGACAAATAAATCTGCTTTCATTGCCAAAATATCTTGCATGACCAAGTCCGACTTTAATTGTTCTTAAATCCCACTCCGGCATGCTGTAAGAATCAAATGTTATAGTATAAATTTTATCAGGTTGAAGCTTTACTCCCGGAAAGGTTTGAACACATCCATATGCACTATTAAAATAAGCACATTGCCCGGAAAGCGGAGGAACTACATCCGCGTTAATAACCCCGCAGCCTGAATTGTTCCAATTAGAGATTTCATCCAAAGCGGTATCCGGAGCAATTACCGGAGAATCAAATGTTCCGTTAATAACATCAGGCTGCATAATTCTGTTTCTTGGATAATTAGTAACTCTGACGTTATCAACAAAGACTTGAATTCCTGAAGAATCCCAAATATCCACTGTTAAATCATCTATAAGATTGTTTCCAACAATATTTGAAACCGGTGTGTCAAACATCAAAGTGTGAGTAATTGAAGGATCATTAGCCGCAGGACCTTTTTCGGTGTTAAATCTACCGCCACCTGACCAGAAATCGCCTATCCACGTTCCGCTGCTCATTGCAAAATTTTCTACATTTGTATTTTGTATTACAGCGTACGGAATATTGTCCTTTCCAAACATAATTCCTGCATGAATCGTTCGCGGAGTTGCAGATGCAGCAGTTGTGTAAGCATCAAAAGTAAGCTGATAAGTAGTGTTGGGTTGTAGTTTTGTATCCGGCAAAGACTGAATCAAGTAGGAACCGCCACCATTATACCAGGCAACCTGACCTGCCATTGGTTCTATCATACCCCCGCCACGCTGTATTCTGTTTATTCCGCCGCAGTTCCAGTCGTGCACAACATTTGTTACAGTATTCAAAGGCAGCACAGGCGACTCGAAGCCCGGATTTTTCAATGGGGGCATAGGTTCATATTTAAAATTAGATTTTCTTACATTGTCAAACGTATCGCGAATTTCATTTGTCATCCCGATAGCAAGATAAACATCATATTGATATGTAATATTATTAGTAATCGCAAAACTTTGTATAGGAGCAAAATAAGAACAGCCGCTACCTTCATTTCCGCTGCCGGCAATCCAATAACGCGTTTGAAAAGTTGTGCCCGGAGTATAAACCCCCATACCCCAGCCGCTGTTATTTACATAAGCCGACCATTGCTCATACCTGTGGTCATATCCGTTCGATCCTCCCGGCTGAAAATTTGTAAGCGAACCTTCAGTCCATGACATCGGACCATTATAAAAAGTTAATCTGGTGTATTGCGCGTCAAGAAAAACAGCAGGAAGTTCCTGATGTCTTATAACACCGTTGCTCGGTCCTGTGTAAGTCATCTTAAAAATAATATGAGCTACATTTCCGGTAAGCTCAATCCATTCTTCCATGACTACATTTGTAAGCAATTCCTGACCAGCCCAGTTCCTGGGATTGGATTTCGCGTAAATTTTATTGTTTTCATTCGAAAATACAAGAAGTTTCGGCTTGTACCCCTGCCAACTGCCGCCCTGAACAGGATTCCATACCCAGTTACCATGCGGCCACCACGACCCATCAGGCCAGCCGTAATATGACTGTTGGATTTCTCTTCCGGCATCCATATAATTAATAAAATTTATTTCGGGAGAAATTTCGGAAAAGTGGCCTATCACGGCACCATAATTTGTTATAACGCCAAGCTTTACTTCGCTATTTTGAATATAAGACCATTTTTCATCCGGCAACCCAAAAGAAATACTTATGATAAAAATTGCAACAATAAATATTATTATTTTATTCATATAGTAATCAAAACTTTATAATAAAGCAGCGACAGCAAATGCCGCCGCTGCTTTCAATCAAACCAAAGGAGAACGGTTGATTTTTTTTTGAACTTTTGGAGTGCAGGAATAAAGAGTTTTCTCGTAAGAGGAAATTCATTTACTGCGCGTCCCGAGCCCTCGGGACGATATTCCCTCATATAATCCATTATTCCACTAATCCACTAATCCATCCTTTTTATTTCCTGCGCAAAAATGCTAATCCAAGAATGGCTAGCAAACCAAGTGTCGCAGGTTCAGGAACAACATCTGCTACAAGATCGAGTCCTGAAACATATGCTGGAGAACCTGCTAATATACCATAGTTCATTGTAATATCATTTGGATCGCCAATTATTCCACCGGTCGTTTGAACGAGTGTATAAGTTCCACCGGGCGAACCTGCCTTAATAACATTTACATCCATTCCACCACCCGGGATTGTGAATGTGCCTGTTACATCAAGCAAATCTGCATCAACAGGATCGCCTACTTCCCAGTCATATTCACTTCCGGTATCCATAACAACAGAACCAGCAAAGCTCAACGTGCCAATGCTGCTGCCAGGAGTAACAATCGCGCCACTTGGAACAGTCATACCAGGTAAAGTTCCTGTTCCGCCAATTGCCGCACCGGCAGCCAGATTAATACTTCCAGCCAAACCTGACACATCGCAGTTAAAGACAACTGCGCCCGCATTAATATTAATGTCACCTGTTAAAGTAGGAGAAACTTCAAATGCAAGCGTTTCTACACCTGTTTTTGTTAAGTCGCCAACTCCTGTGATGACTTCACTGACAGCTCTGTACTGAGTTCCAATATCGAAAGTAGCGCCGCCTGCTTTAATATCAACTGTAAGGTCTTTACCGTTGAAACCATAAATCCAGTTTGTCTGAACGTAAGTCACATCCGAATCTGACAATGTGCCGCCATCAATATTTACTTGACCGCCTGAAAGGCTCGTCGCATTTCCAACATAAATTTCAGCACATTTAACTTCACCACCGGCATTTATATTAACTATCGGCGTTCCATTCACATCCGCTACGCGAAGCGCGTAACAAACAACCTTTCCACCGTTATTAATATTAACTGTTGTAGTGCCTCCTGCAACGCCTGCCCAAAGTGGACGAAGCTGTCCCCAGGGACCTACGTCAACAGTTTTTGAAAGATTCATAGCTACGCCGCTGTTTACCTGGAACTGTTGATTTAGAGCTTCAATATCAGCATCCAAATCGAAATATGCACCATTGATATCAATAATACCGGAACTGTAGATTTTTCCACCTGTGCCGCCAACTATCATAACTCCATCTCCGCCTAAACCGGCAGCTACAGTAAGCTTTGTAACAGCCTGGGTATAACCATTCAGATCAAAAGTATTAGTTGTATCCATTGGACCCCAATTATGAGTCTGAAGTAAAAGCTCAGTATTTGGCAGCCGTTGATCATCATAGAGTTTTGTAATATTCTGACAAGCAAAGCCTTCAAGCACTGTGTTGCCGCTATAAGTATTGGCAGCATGGAGTTCCCATCTTCTGATATGAGTGGCATGACCAGCCTGGGAAATTAAATTTAAAGGACCTGTTCCAGTAACAACTCCGTTCATGATTATAGATACATCACCACCACCCCACTGGCCGATACGCGTATTACCTGTCAGAGTAATGGGACTATTATTAGTAAGATCGGAAGTGGCCAGACACGTAAGCGCTCCAAGACCTTCTACACCATTGCCATTTAATATCAGCGGATTGCTTATGGTCCAAGCAACACCGTTAATTTCACCCCAATTTCCAAAGGTGACATCTCCACCGGCATTCACTGTTATGTTACTTCCGCTGATTCCCGGAAGCGCTGTGCTTCCACCGGTTGCCATTGAGTTGCCGATCCGAATTCTTCCGCCGGCATTGACAGTTATGGAAGGCGAAACCAATTTAATTGGAATGCCAACAGTAGGAGCTCCAAGATCATAGCCGGTACCGAGTAATCCGCCGGAATTGACAGTAATACTATCGGCAATTATTGTGCCCGGTTCAGCAGGTACATCTGTTTGAAACATATCGAGTTGTCCGAGGTTACCAACTGTTATTGTTTTTGCGTTAAACTCATTTTTTCTTGATGTAAGCAATGTAGCAACACTTACATCAGCGTTCATAAGTGCCTGGTTATGGTTAAGTAAAACTTGCCCGGGTCCATTAAGATTGACAGTTCCGCTGATAAGATTGCTTGTCTTACCAATGTTCATAAGTCCTACGCCTATTTTTGTAAAACCTTCCGTTCCTTTGGTAACACATAAAAGGTTAAACCTTGTCGCGTTGTCAATTGTTGTTCCGCCGGCTAACGTAAGATACTTTCCCTCTATGGGTTCAATATCATAATTGTTAGGTATGGCATCACCGTCAACCACATTAATATTACGGATAGTTGTGTCCACATCTATAAAAGTGTCCACAGTTGCTGCGGTATCATTAGTGAAGTAGGCGGTATCGCCCGCACCCGGAACAACTCCGCCGACCCAGCTTGCGCCATCCGACCAGTTTCCGTTAGCAGGTAAACGTGTACCATCAGCAGCGAAAAGCGCTGAGCACATAGTTATAGCAATAATTGCCGTTATAAATAGTTTAAATTGTTTTTTCATTGTTTACTCCTTTTTGTTTAGAATAGTTAGTTTTTAGATAATAATACAAACCTATTGTATTTTATCTGTTAGGGTTAAAAAATTGTATGCGAACATTGACCTCCTTTGTTTATTAGTTTCTTTGATTAATTAGTTAGTTAGTTAGTTAGTTAGTTAGTTAGTTAGAATGTAATTTTTCACTCGTCGCAAGTATTATATACTATTTAAACAAGACGTTTCAACAACAAATCGGTTTTTTTTTAACACAAATCGCCGGACATTACATCTAATTAATATTAATAATAAATAAATTCGTCGTTTTAATAACAAATCGGCTTTTTTTTAACACAAATCGCCGGTCATTGCATTAAATTAATATAAATTATATAATCTAATTGAAATTCGCTTACGCAAATTTCAATTATGGTAAAGAGGAACAACTAAGCACATTCGCTCTAAGCACTGTGAGGAATAAACTCCTGCACCATAATTTAAAATTTGAAAAATTTAAAATTACTATGAAACGGTATAAATACTGGTCAGCTAAAATTCCCGGATGCTATATCCAAATCGAAAGAGAGCAAATAGCTCTTGAAGTTCACTCGCATGAACATAATGAGCTTGTTTTCGTATTTGGCGGTTCAGCAATTCACGAAGTTGATAATGAAAGTTATCCATTAATTCGCGGCGATGTATTTGTATTACGCGGCAATCATTTCCACGGATTTGACGAGACTAATAATTTACATTTAAAAATGGTTCTTTATTCGGAAGAATTATTTAATTCGCTTAATAAAGAATTTTCAGAACTCCCCGGATTTCAAACTCTTTTTGTTCGTGAACCGCGTTACAGAAAAAATCATAAATTTAAATCTAAACTACATCTTAATACCGAACAATTAAACAATGTAGCTCATTTGCTCACTCGAATGAAAGAAGAGCAGGATTCTAAACGTCCAGGTTACCGTTCCTTTATAGAAAATCTTCTCTCAATACTGATTATTCTTATGTGCCGTTATTATTCAGAAACTACATCCGCAAAACCTAAATCACTTGTTCATCTAAGTTCCGCCATAACATTCATGGAACAAAATTACAACCAGCCGATTCTTATGACCGACCTGGCAAGAATGGTGAATTTAGGCGTAAGCGCTTTCCGACATTCCTTCAAATATTTAACAGGACTCTCACCAAAAGATTATTTGATTAGATTCAGAATTGAACAGGCAGCGGAAATGATGGTAGATAATAGTGAAATCAAAGTGATTGATGCTTCAATAGCTGTAGGATTTGATAACAGCAGCTATTTTAGCCGGAAATTTAAAGAAATTATCGGGATATCTCCAATTAAATTTCTGAAAAATCAACGCGAATTGATAGAATAATAGAATGGAGGGACGCTGTCCCCAGCGTCCTAATTGGAGTGATGGAGTGATGCCAGTGTCCATCTTGTCCATCTTGTCCATCTTGTCCATCTTGTCCACACGGACCACGGACCACGGATTACGGATCACCGATTACAGTTTTAATTTTCCATAATCTGAGCTTCAGCAACAACTTCTGAAATTATCGGAGGCGACGGTGCCTTTTTCTCTTTAATGTCAATATCTTTCCATCTGCCGAGAGAAAATCTTATCCAGTAAAAAAGAGCAAGTAAAGCAACATAAATCACAAAACATCCCCACGCCCAGAAAATACCACCTTTGAAAACATCCGTTACTAAATATACCGCCGGCGCAAATAATAACCAGGACGTAAGAACGCTGATCCACATTGTAAACCAAGTATCTCCCGCACCTTTTAGCGCACCGCTGAAAGTTACATTTACTGCATCAAACACTCCGAGAAAAGCAAGCATAACCAGCAGCCATTTACCGTAATAAAAAATTTCATTGAACATTGAAGGATTTATACCTTTACCTTTAAAAAACCAGAAAAACATATTAGGCGCCACCACAAAAAGAACGCCCATAAACAGCATATACGTTGCTGCACATTTAACACCTGAATAAGCGGATCTTTCAGCAGCTTTTTTATCCCCCTTTCCCATGTATTTTCCAACAAGTATCGTCGTTGCCATCGAAAATCCAAGCATTGGAAGAAATGATAACGTGTTGATCGTTAACGCTATATTTGAAGCTATCAGCTGTATTCTGCCAACATGTCCAATAAGTAAAACGAAAATTGAGAACGCCATAATATCGAGACTGAAACTAATTCCTGATGGTCCGCCATATTTTATTAGATTTTTTAAAGTTGACCATCTAAAAGCCATATTACCAAAAATATTATATTTTTTGCGGAGCTTTTTCCTTGATATTAATATCGTGTACAAAACCATTCCGCAAAATGATGAAAAAACCGTCGCAATAGCTGCTCCTCTGATTCCTAACTCTGGCGCACCGAGTCTTCCGAAAATAAGGCAGTAATTTAAAAAAATATTTATACCGGCAATAGACATAGTTACCCACATTATTACTTTGGTTTTTCCGCGACCGCTGAAGAAAGCTGAAATAGAATTACTTACAAGAGGAAAAATCGCTCCAAAAGCAAGCGTTCCAAAATATATCTTTTCCGCTTTAAGAACATCCGGATCATGATTCATAAAATTGAAAATCTGCATCCCGGCCGGTCGCATGACGAAAGGGTATAAAATTCCGCATGCTAAAGAAAAATAAACTCCGTGCCAAAAACTTCTCACGCACATATTTTTGTCACCGGAACCATGGTATTGTGAAACAAAAGTTGTTGTATAACCTGCAATTCCAAGAAACAAACTTATCAGCGCAAAAGCAAGTATCCCCGCTCCGGTTGCCGCAGCGGCTGTTGTATCGCTATAACGTGTCAGCATCACACGATCAAAAAAGTGCATAATAGAATAAGAAGCCGTGGACATAATTAAAGGCCAGGCAACTTTCAGCAGCTCACGTTTCCCACCAAAAATCATATTTTTATTTTTATTCATAGAGATATAGTGTATCAAATAATTGAATTTTTTAAAATTCAATTATGGTTTAGAGAGTTCTCATGGACAGATTATTTCTATACTTCTATCAATATTAATGAACCCTTTCAGGGTTCCGGTTCTGCTTATTTTCTTTTCCCGGGGCGCTTACCCGGCGAATGCCGGGATGCCCCGGGCTATCATAATTTATCCCTTTGGGATAGAAATATCCAACCCCAGTCCCCTCCTTACAAATGTGGTACATCCCGAGTATTCACCTCGGGAAGGGGTGCCC
>JAOZNZ010000193.1 GCA_029933535.1 bacterium
GAATTTCAGAAGAAATTTCTACAGGACGTTCACATGGATTAACGATAAATACAGGGTTGTAATTTCCAACGGAAATCGGGCGAGAAAATCTGAACTCGAAAAGTTTTTCTGTTGCAACGGGTAATCCCACGCAAAAGGCAGAAGCGAGGATTTTATTTAAAAGTGTAAGAGAATCATCTCCTTTTAAATCGGTCGGCATACATTTGACATTACCTCGTCCGAGAATTGAGCGGGTCAAACCTGTTAAAACGCCACCCGGTCCTATTTCGACCCAGAAGTCAGGTTTTTCCATATTTGCATTTTCGATAGCGGAAATAAATTTTACCGGAGCAGTAATTTGGTTAGCAAGAAGGTCTTTTAAATTAGTATTTGAATCCGGTTTTTCAGCGATTGAAGTAGAAATCACATTACCGGAAAGTTTATTAAATTTAAATTTCTCAAGTTGTTTTCTTAACTCTTCAGCGGCCGGTCTGACTAATTCAGAATGAAAAGCATTAGAAACGGGAAGTTTTATACATCTTGTTTTTTGCTCTTTACATTGTTTGGCAAGTTTGTCAATCGAATCCGACACACCTGTAACAACAGTCTGCACAGGCGAATTATAATTTGCGATATTAAGCTTTCCTTTATAATCAGCAAGTAGTTTTTCGACTTTTTCTGCATTAGCGGCAATCGCAAGCATAGCGCCCGGTTCATCGCTTTTAGCAGTAGCCATAGCTTTTCCCCGTGCAACAGCTATTTTCAAAGCAGTACTTTCATCATAAGCTCCCGCGGCAGCAAGTGCGGCAATTTCGCCGAGGCTGTGACCAATTGAGAGATCCGGTTTCAAACCGAAAAACGAAAGAGTTTTTAAGATTGCAAGGGAAGACAAAACGATAGCCGGTTGAGAATTACCTGTTAGTTTAAGTTTTTCTTCCCAGGATTTAACAGAAGAATCATTAGCTGCAAGAACATCACGAAAAATAATATTGCGGATATTTTTGCCGGCTTCATCATAAATTTTTTCAAGAAAAGGAAAGGCGTCAACAAGTTCACTGCACATATTAATTCTCTGACTTCCCTGTCCGGGGAAAAGGGCGAAGAATTTTGGATTTTTTTTCGTTTTCCCGGCAAAAATTCCGTTTTCGCAATCATCACATTTGCCAATATCGCAATTTTCTTTTAAATGCGAAAGTATTTTTGTGAGTTTATCGTGCAAATCCCATGGTGAATCCGTTACAATTGCAACTCTGATTTTTCCGACCGGTTTATTTCCAGCAAGTTCGGCAGATAAATCAGTAAGTTCCGCGCGGCATATTTTAGCGGCGACCGGCAAAACTAATTTTATTTTTTCTATTAATTTATTTTCTGTTTCAGCGGAAAATAAAATCAGTTCAGTTTTTCTTGCCGAACGTAAAAGTTCTAATTCTTCTTTTTTAGGTTTAATGTTCGCATCGGCTTCTTCGATAGTAATGTGCGAATTAGCGCCACCAAATCCCATAGCGCTGACCGAAGCTCTTCTTGGAGAATCAGTTTTCTCCCATGCAATTCCTTTCAATGCCGGAACAAGCTTGCTTAACGGAGCGCCAAAAGAGGCATTAGGTTTATCGCAATTTGTTGTTGGCGGGATTATTTTACTTTTAAGCGCCATAACGGCTTTTATAAACGCGGCAACACCTGCTGAAGCTTTACAGTGTCCGATATTACTTTTAATGCTACCTATTCTGCAAACAGAATTTTTGTCATTTTGATCAAGCAAACGCATGATAGCGTTAACTTCTACTTTATCACCGAGTGAAGTTCCAGTACCATGACCTTCAATAAGCTGAACATCAGAAATCGAATATCCGGCGCGATCGTAAGCTTTCTGCAAAGCGCGCATTTGCCCTTCGACTTCCGGTGCTGTAATTCCAGCGCTGCCGTCAGACGAATAGCCCCATCCCGGAATTACGGCGTGAATTTTCGCGCCGATTTTTTTGGCGAAACTTTCCTTTGTGAGAAGTACAATTCCACATCCTTCACCCGGAAGAAGACCTTCAGCGTGTTCATCATACGGCTTGATATCATCAGCTGATAAAGCCGTAGTTTTAGCGAAACCGATAACTTCAAACGGATCCAAACTAATATCAACTCCGCCGGCAACAACCATATTCATTTCACCGTCTACAAGGGAGCTGCACGCATGAGCGATAGAAAGAAGTGAGGAAGAACAAGCACCGTCAACAGTGTAGCATCCTCCGCCGAAATCGAAAGAGTTACAAATTCTTCCTGCGATAGTATTAGACATATTACCCGGCAAAGAATCTTCAGTAATTTCCGGTAGCGGAGCTTTATAAATTTTCCCGATTGCATCGACGACAGAATCCACATAAGTTTTTTCAGCGCCGGAAAATGCTTTTCGAATTGAGCGTTCAACATACGGCCATCGGAACATAAGATTATGACTGCGGGAAAATTCGCCTGTCAGTGTATTTCCAATTATGACCCCTACTTTTGTACGGTCGATTTCATCAAGATTCAATCCGGAATTTTTTATAGCTTCCCGCGCGGTGTAAAGTGCAAGCCAATGAGCAATGTCGGATGTGTAAACAGAAACAGGCGGGATATGAAATTCAAGCGGGTCAAATTCCCAGTCAGTAATTACCGCCATTTTATCACAGTAAGTTTTTCCGGGAGCGTATTTATTAGAATCGAAATAATCTTCGCGGGGAAGGCGTACATCAGGAGCAACACGGAAATATCGTCTACCTGCAAGAACGTTTTGCCACAATTCTTCAGGAGAATGAGCACCTGGATAGACGCACCCCAAACCGATTACAGCAATAGGATCATTTTTTTGTTTCACGATTTTTTTTTTGTTATTTTTCAATGACTTATAGGACTTATAAGACTTATTGGACTTATTGGACTTATTGGACTTTTAGTCCAATGCGTACATTGTCAATCCGGAAAGAAGTTTTGGATAGAAATCAGTGGATTTTTGAGGCATCACTTCTCCGTTGAGAGCGACTTCACAAACTTGAGCCGGAGATGTAGCTTTCAAAAAGAAAGCACAGTTTGCTTTACCTGATTCAACAAGTTTAACTGCGCCTTCAGGTTTTCTATGATAAGAAACTGCAGATTCTTTTGCAACTTTGTCTTGAGTAATTCCAAGACATTTTTCAATAATTAAAGTATGAAGGACAGCAACATCAAGAGAACGCCATGCCTCGGAATGTTCGGCACAAAATTCATTCATAATGTTTTTATCTTTAAGTTTTGCAACAAGATAATTTTCGCCATCGAAAATTCCGATAGTTATTCCTTCAGAATTCTTTGTCGCGTTGATTGTTTCATCAATTCCGGCGACAGTAGAAACGTCAAAATATTTTTCTAATTTTCCGGAAAGTGCGGCAGGAGTATAATTTTCTACTCCGCGAACAACACGATGCGTCGGCAAAACAATAAGAGGAGAATTTATATTTACAAACATCGCCATTGTATATTGTGCGGAAATATCATTTGGATTTTCCTGAGCGTAAGCCAATGACGTTTCATAGCGATGATGACCATCCGCGATGAACAATTGTTTATCAGCCATTGCGGCATTAAGTTCATGGATTTTATTTTTATCAGTTAGGTTCCACAGTTCATTTTTCACTTCAAAGTCATCTTTAAAATCCACGATGGTGTTTTCTTTCATTGCTTCGTCAATAACTTTCTGTGATTTGCCGTCATCTTTATAAAGCAAGAATATTTTGCCGTAATGAACGCGGCCTTCTTTAAGAAGAGCGATACGGTCAGCTTTAGGACCGGAAAGAGTTTTTTCGTGAGGGAAAATTACTTTTTTTGAATATGGTTCAACTTTAACTAAGCCGACGAAACCGGAGCGTTGATGTGTTTCTCCATTAACCTCAAAGGTCTGCCGATAGGGATAAAAAGCGGGAGTCTCGTCACGTTTAAGGATACCTTTTTCAAGCCATTCATGAAAAACTTCTCCGGAGATTTGATATTTTGTTTTTCCTTCTTTTTCATCAGGTAAAAGTACATTAACAAGGTTATTTGAATCTCTCGATTTGTAAGTTTCTTTTAATTCAGGTGAAATTTTATCGTAAGGTTGTGTAACTAAATTTGACAAATCTGATTTGCCATTGTAACGTACTGCTTTTAACGGTCGAACATCAGCCATTATTTATTCTCCATTTTTAATGGAATTATTTCCATTGTTTTAAGTGTTGTAACAAAACATTCAATTCCTTTTTTGCGCAATTTTTCCGCAGCCACCTGTGCTTCTTCCTGGTTCGGATAAGAACCATAGCGCACACGATAAAGCTGATCTTTAGGCAGTGGAGCAGTAACCTGTAGAGGAGTAACTTTCTTAGAAAGCTGCCAGTACAGCGCAAACGCGCGTTCACGAGCTTTAAAAGCTCCAAGCTGAACAGTATAAACCGCATTCTTATTATCACACTTTAATATAGTCGCGGCAGTATGAATATTTTCGGTTTGGATAGCTTCTTCAACAACTTGCTGTATGACTTGCACGGGTTGCTGTTCAACAACCGGGGTTTCAACAGCCGGGGTAATTTCCTCAAGTTCAATAATAGTTGCCCCGGGCAGAGAAGATTCATCCATTGCGTATGCAAAAGAACAGATAAGCGATATAGCAATTACAGAAATTAAACATTTCATTTGTTTCTCCTTATATCTTTATTTAATTTAACATTCACTTAAATTAGATTGCCGAACGAAATCAGAGTTACTTTCGTTCAGTGACTAAAAAGGTGACATAATAGATTATATCAAAATACACTTAAAATGAAAAACGGTTAATGAATTTTTAAAAATAGTTTGACAATAAGTCAATTTATGCTATAATATAACGAAGTTTACAAAATAACCATTTTATAAGGAGATAAAACCATGAAAAAATTACTGTTCACTTTGTTGCTCACTACAATCGTTTTAACCTTCCCGATTAATTTATTAGCAGCGCCTACCGAAGACGAAACACTTAAAGACTGGAACTCGCTATATAAATCTTATAATGATGTAAAGCAAGAGCTTGAAGAAACTTTCCCCGATTATAAACCTGTTATTATAGGAAACGATTATGATAAAATTCTTGCTATGGTGGAGAACTATGATAAAAATACAAAGCCAAAGCTGCAAAAGCTGGTTGATGATTTTTCAAAAAAATATGGCAATAATCCCACAGAAATAAACAATACTATTAAATCTATTGTAACGTTAGATTGGCGAAGCGGTAAACATCCTACTACACAAGCCGGAGAGACATATGAGTCACTCAAGACATATATGGAGAACATTCAGCAGGCCAAACTAAACAAAGCCGTTGAATTCATTAAAGAATCTGAAAGTGTTGAAAAAATTATAAACAGTTTTGACACACAAGCCACAAGGGAAAACTTTCTTCGATTAAAAGAGGAGCTTAATATGGCGCTTAAGTTTGATCCTGATAATGAACAAGCCAAAAAAATGCTTGCCAATGCTGATGCTAAGGAAGAAGAAAAATTCGCCGCTATTAATAAAAAAATTGATAATGCTAAATGGCCGGGAGATTATAAAAAATTTGCCGGACCCGGTGATCCGAAAAAACTTTGTGCCGTTGCTCTGGAATATTTTAAAAATGATGAAGGCTGGGGTGCACGTGAAAAAAATCCGGAACATTGTATTGCCGTAGCGATAAGAAATGATTGGGGAAGCGCAAAGAAAAACATGATGGGTCAGACTATACAATGGTATCTCCCTGTTTACCTTGCTCTTTACAGGGATAAGGACGAAGATAAAACAATGGCTCACGTCTTTGAATTAAGTTTATTAACTAAACAAGAGTTGGGGGTAAAACAAGGACCTCCATTTGCAGGCATTACTGTCGGAAACATCTGGAAAATAAGAAAGAAAAACATACCGGGATGGGATGGAGACACAGGTGGCAGTGGAGCCACAAGCAAAGGCGGAACCGCTTCAGGCAGCGGTTTTTTTGGTACTGTATTCTGGCTTGGTCTGGCTTTAGGTAATATAATTGCCGGTATGCTTGCTGCGGGCCCATTACTGAAGCAAAAGATTCCACAATTAAACAAGGTATATGAAAAGATCACTCCACTCACAAATATTATTGGAGTTATTGTTCTTGCGTTTGGAGCTTTAGGTTTACTTAGTGCTGTTTTGCAATTATTTCTACTTCGGTTTGTAATTTTGTCGAATATTCTTCCTCAACTCGGTGCAATTGCTGTCGGACTTTTTCTAGGCAAAGAACTACTGCTCAAAAAGCCTAATTTACCTGATAAAGCAGGTGAAGCAGCTGAAAAAGCGCAGGAACTTCTTAAAAAACATGAAGATAAAATCAGAATGCTTGAAATGTATCAGATCCCTCTTGGACTTTCATGCATCGTCATTGGATTTCTTCATCTGATTATAAGTAACGCACCGCTGTTTTAAAGTAGCGCAAGCATCTTGCTT
>JAOZNZ010000194.1 GCA_029933535.1 bacterium
AATGAAAGAACATGGCTTGAATTATTACAGTATCGGTCGGCCGGCAGTAGAAATTGGTTAATTTTAGAATTGCAGAATTGGTTAATTGCAGAATGAACAAGCAAAGCGTGTTACTTTGTTAGGAAAATCACTAAATTCTTAAATTAACCAATTAGCCAATTAACAAATTATATATAGCACCGTATTTTAATGCGGGAGAAGGTTTTCAATGGAGAAAAAACTCACATCAAAATTTAAAGTATATATTTGCATAAATATTTTATTATTTATTGCATGCTTTTCTATTTTGACTCCTGTTTATGCATCACAAGATCAAATTGAAAATGATAAAATCGTAATAATAGGCGTGCTTGCAAAGTACGGTTATGCTGCAACGACGCAAAAATGGACACTTACCGCGGAATATCTTACGAAAAAGATTCCGGGTTATTCTTTTGAGATAAAGCCGCTTGGATTTGATGAAATTTTAACTGCAGTTGAAAATAATAAAATTGATTTTATATTTGCCAATCCTGCTTATTATGTGATGGTGGAACGTGATTACGGCTGTGAACGAATAGCTACATTGTGCAAACTTATATCTGACAATGTTTATACAGTTTTTTCCGGAGTTGTATTTACCCGTGCTGATAATGCTGATATTCATAATTATGACGATCTTAAAGGCAAAAAATTCATGGGAGTTCATAAATATTCGTTTGGCGGATGGCTTATGGCGTTACGCGAATTCAAAAATGCAGGTTTGAATCCATATGATGATTTTAAAGAAATCAGATTTGGCAATACACATCAAGCAGTTGTTATGGATGTGCTTGCAGGAAAAGTAGATGCAGGAACAGTTCGAAGTGGTATTCTGGAAAAATTGGCAAGTGAAAAGAAAATCAACCTTAACGATTTGCGCGTCATAAATAAACAGACAAACGTATGTTCGTTCAAGGTTTTACATTCTACCTCCGATTATCCTGAATGGCCTATTGCAAGATTAAAAAATACCGACTGTGATCTTGCAAAAAAAGTAATGGTAACTTTAATCGAAATGTCACCAAACGAATCTGCGTGCCAAACGGCGAATTGTGCCGGTTGGACAATACCGCACAATTATCAGGCGGTACATCAATGTTTAAAAGAGCTTGGAGTGAGTCCTTATATAGATTACGGCAAGGTGAAATTTCTGGACATATTGGAACAGCATTGGTTATGGTTATTAGGAATATCGATAACGTTTTCAATATTTTTCCTATATCTTAATATACGATTGAAATTAGTAATTAAGGCTGTAAAAAAAGGAATTCATCAACGTTTTATAGTAGAGTCGGAATTACAGGATTCAGAACAGAGAAATCTCGCTCTTCTAAAAGCAATTCCGGATCTTATATTTGTTTATGATAGTGAAGGAGTGTTTTTAGATTTTAATGCCAAAAGTGATAAAGACTTATTGCTGCCTCCCGAACAATTTATAGGGAAAAACATTAAAGATGTTATGCCTGAAAAAATTGCGCAAGGGACATTTGAGAGTATAAGAAAAACACTTCAAACCGGAGAAATACAATCATTTGATTATTCACTTGAGAAAAAGCAAAAGAAAATGTATTATGAAAGCAAACACGCGGCTTTTGGTAAAAATAAAGTGATCGCTGTTGTGAGAGATATCACTAAACGTGTGCAGTCAGAAATTGTTTTGCGGGAAAATGAAGAAAAAGAAAGAAAATTCAGTAAAAGACTGACAGCTTTAAATGAAGTAACTGCAAATTTATCAAAATGTGATAATGAAGATGAATTATGGAGGCAGGCAGTTATTATGGGGAAAAACAGATTGGGTTTTGGGCGACTGGGGATTTGGCTTCGCACAAAAAAACAAAATGAGATGCGAGGGACATTCGGCATAGATTTAAATGGAAATTTGTTGGATGAGCGGCATTTAAAATATTCTTATAATAAAAGTTCTGAAACACCAATAAATCAATTTATTGAAAATAACAAATCCAGTTATTATAAGGAAAATGACATAATAATGGATAACGAAATTAAAAAAATTGTCGGGTATGCCGATCGCGCAGTTTATCCTTTATGGGCAGAAACAAAAATGATTGGCTTAATTGCGACAGACAATTTTATAGAAAAAAAGCCAATCACAGAAAATGACCGTGAATTACTGGCATTATACGCCAGGCTTCTTGGGCATTTATGTACAAGAAACCGCGATGAAGAGAAGAAGCTTCAACTTGAACGGCAGATGCAGCATGCTCAAAAACTAGAAAGTTTAGGTGTTCTTGCAGGAGGAATTGCCCATGATTTTAATAATATATTGATGGGTGTTATTGGCTATGCAGATTTGACTTTACAGGAACTTCCACCTGCATCACCTGCACGAAACAGTATTAAAGAAATAAATAAATCAGCGTGCAGAGCGGCTGAATTGGCTAAACAGATGTTAGCGTATTCCGGTAAGGGCAAATTTTTAATTGGCGACATTAATCTTAATAAATTAATTGACGAAATAAGTCATATTCTAGAAGTTTCAATTTCAAAAAAAGCTATATTAAAATATAATTTTGCTGATAATTTACCACTGTTCAAAGGAGATATTACTCAAATACGGCAAGTTATAATGAACCTTATTACAAATGCTTCAGAAGCGCTTGATGATATGAACGGTGTTATTTCATTATCAACCGGAACTGTTGAATATAATAATAAAGATATCTCCGGATTTAACGGGAATATATTACCGGTAGAAATTGAAAATAAAACTTTAAACGGGACGTACATTTATATAGAAGTTTCTGATACCGGATGTGGAATGGATAATGAAATAAAATCAAAAATATTCGATCCGTTCTTTACAACAAAATTTACCGGTCGCGGGTTGGGCATGGCAGCAGTTCGTGGTATTATGCGTGGGCATAACGGTATAATTGAATTAAATTCAAAACAGGGCAAAGGCACTACATTTAGAATAATGTTTCCTGCAAACACAGAGAAAACTCAATTGATAAAAACACAGGATAATGATAAAATGTTAGAAAATGAATGGCATGGTTCGGGTACTATTCTAATTGCAGATGACGAAGAAACGATTTGCGTAGTCAATAAATATATGCTTGAACAAATTGGCTTTGATGTACTTACAGCTTACGATGGCGCTGAAGCAGTTAATACTTTCCGTGAACACGCTGACGAAATTGTTTGTGTTCTATTGGATTTGACTATGCCGCGTTTAAGCGGTGAAGAAGTTTTTCAGGAAATAAAGACCATAAAATCAGATGTGAAAGTAATCCTGTCAAGCGGATATGATAAACAAGACGCGATGCAGCGCTTTTCATGCGAAGGAATTGCAGGTTTTATTCAAAAACCTTATGCATTTGCTTTATTAAAAGAAAAACTGAGAAACATTTTATGAAGCTAAAGGATGGATCCGGGATGAAAATTGGTGCTCATATGTCCGTGGCGGGAGGACTGCATTTGGCAGCAAACCGAGCTTCAGATTCCGGTTTCAATTGTCTTCAACTTTTTACTCAGTCTCCAAGATTATGGAAATCGAAGCTGATTACTCAAAAAGAGATTGACCTGTTCATAGAAGAACGTGAGAAACATAAACTGAAATTCGTTGTTGTTCATGCTCCTTATCTTCCGAATCTGGCATCACCTGATAAATTGATTTTACAGAAATCCTCTGAAACAGTTTTGCGTGATTTGAAAATCGCTGACGCGATAAATGCCGATTATTATGTTCTTCATCCCGGTAGCCACAAGAAAACAGATGTTGATAGTGGAATTGACAGATTAGCAAATTCCCTTTGTAAAATTTTTCATAAATACACCCCCAATTTAACTTTTTTGCTCGAAACTATGCCGGGTGCGGGATCAATTATAGGCAGCACGTTTACCGAACTTGCAATGATAATTAATAAAGTTCACGAAAAGGCACCGGATGTTAAAATGGGAGTTTGCCTTGACACCGCACACATTTTTGCCGCAGGATATGATATAAGAAATGAAAACGAACTAAAAAAACTGGTGTCCGAAATCGACAAAAGTATCGGAAGAAAAACAATAAAAATAATCCATTCTAATGATTCACACGAACCGCTTGGCTCAAAAAAAGACCGGCATAATCATATTGGCAAAGGGGAAATAGGGACAAAAGGTTTTAAGAATATGATGAACATTTCTTTTTTTAGAAAACTTCCATGGATACTTGAAACACCTAAAAGTGATGATAATAGTGATATAAAAAATAGAAAAAAACTTGAAAAAATTTTTGTTACCGCAAGCGGTAGTTAATGGTTGGTAGTTCTTTGTTTGAGTTCAGGTGTCAGGTGTCAGGTGTCAGGAAATTACAACTCCCCTCCTTGTCGAGGAGGGGTGCCCGATAGGGCGGGGTGGTTAATCCATTAATCCATAATAAAATCCCCCTTGCCCCCTTTAGAAAAGGGGGAATTAATCCATTAATCCATTACTCGCGCTGGGAAGCGCGGCTTACATCCCCATGCTCCCTTTTATCAGCATCATAATTCCAACTTATAACCGGTATGATTTTTTGCTTGAGGCTGTCCAATCTGTAAAAAATCAAAGCTATAAAAATTTCGAATTAATAATTGTTGATGATGGCTCAACAGATAAAACTTCAGAATTGTCCGAAAGAAAAGACTTGGTTTATTTAAAACAGGAAAATAAAGGCCCTGCTGCCGCGCGAAACGCAGGTGTGAAACTTGCCGCCGGGGAATGGATTGCGTTTCTCGATTCTGATGATTTGTGGCATAAGGAAAAATTACAGAAGCAATTGGATTTTATTAATAACAATACGGATTGTAAAATTGTTTATACTGATGAATTATGGTTTCGTAAAGGCGTTCGGGTAAATAAAAAAAATATTCATAAAAAATATTCCGGTTGGATTTATCCTTATTGTCTGAAATTATGTATTGTTGGTGCGTCAACAATTTTAATGACTAAAAATCTTTGGAATGAATTTGATGGAATGGATGAAAATCTTCCCGTTGCTGAAGATTATGATCTGTGGCTTCGGCTTTCCGCTAAATATAAATTTTATTATCTTGATGAGCAATTAATAACAAAAAACGGCGGTCGCGATGACCAACTTTCAATTTCCGTACGCGGAATTGATAAATACAGAATTATCGCTCTTCAAAAAATGATGAATGAAAAAGATTTAAAAGATGAATGGCGGCAAATGACTTGCAATGAACTTATAAAAAAATGTAAAATATATATGGCAGGATGTAAAAAACACGGAAGAGATGATGAAATTGCCTTCTGCGAAGATATAATTGAGGAATATTCACTACCGGACAAAAAAGATTTGAAAAATGATTTTTAGTCTATGAGAAAACAAAGTAATTAAAAAAATCATTCTGCTGTAAATCATTCTGCAAAATAATTAACAGCAAAATAATTTAAGTCAAAATGAACGATAATAGAAAAGTTGATAATCGGGTTGAATCGGCACCGAAGGTTTCCGGTGTTTATCTTATGAAAGATGAAGAGGGGAAAGTAATGTATATCGGGAAAGCAAAAAACCTCCGTTCGCGTGTTCAATCATATTTCAGAGAAAAAGGTGATGGAAGATTTTCTGTAGCAGTTTTGAGGGATAAAGTTAAAACTGTTGAATATATTACCACAGCAAATGATAAAGAAGCTCTTCTACTTGAAGACAAGTTAATTAAACAATATCAGCCGAAATACAATATTGACTTAAAAGACGACAGCAGGTATTCATCGGTTAAACTGACAATTCGTGAAGAATACCCGCGATTACTTGTTGTTCATCAAAGAAAAGATGACGGATCTTTGTATTTTGGACCGTTTACCTCTGCGTCAGACACAAAAAAAATGGTCAAGAAACTTCAGGAAAAATATAAACTTCGCAGATGTAAAGGTGATAAACCTAAAAAAGACGGGCCGTGCCTTTATGCGCAAATTGATGGTTGCTCAGCACCATGCAATAACGGGATTTCTTTGTATGAGTATCGTGAAAGAATAAAAAAAATAATATCATCACTCCGAAGAGCGGAGATGATGGAGATAAAGTAGCATAAGCTTCCAGCTTATGGAGTATTGGATTGCTGGATTAGGGACGCTGTCCTCAGCGGCCTAAATGGATTAAGTCCCCCTTTTTTAAAGGGGGATACAGGGGGATTTTAATTTGGAGTAATGAAGTAATGAAGTAACCACCCCGGCACTCCGTGCCACCCCTCCTTGAAAAGGAGGGGAACTGAATTAATTGACACTGAATATCGAATGTCGATTAACGATTTTTGATCTTTGATTCATAATTATCTTCTGAAATCTTAAATCGGTGTTCCTTGTTCTTAAATCGAATTAAATCGAACACCGAACACCGAACACCGAACACCGAACACCGCCCGAAATTCTCCAGGCGCTACGCGAACACTGAATATCGAACACCGATT
>JAOZNZ010000873.1 GCA_029933535.1 bacterium
GTACTTTTGATATCGGTCCGGCAAAATGGCGGATAATTGGTAATCATCGACACAGCGAAGTGGTTCCGGATCCGGAAAATTCCGGAAATCATGTTTTGAGGCTTGTGGCAACAGGAACAACCGAACACATGCACAACCATGCTGAAACAACTTTAAAGAGTACAGTGATAAACGGAAGGACTTACGAAATTTCGTTTAGAGCAAAATGGCTTGCCGGTTCCGATCAATTAAATGTCAGATTGTATTTTAATAGGCTGGCAAAAACAATACTCCTTGATGTACCGGAATTGAATGGGACTCCCGGCACACAAAACTCTGTTTATGAAACTAATATTGGACCGGTTTATAAAAACTTCCGGCATTTTCCCGCAGTTCCGGCTGCAGGCAAAGCAGTAACAGTTTCTGTTTCTGCAAGTGATACTGATGGTGTGTCGGTAATGACAAACTGGTACTCGGTAAACGGTGGTACATGGAAATCTACAGAAATGACCCTTTCCAGTGGTAATAATTATATCGCAACAATTCCCGGACAATCATTCCCATCAATTGTTCATTTTTATGTTGAAGGTTATGATAATCTTGGTGCGCGATCGACTTTTCCCGCAGATGGAAAAAATGCAAGGGCGCTTTACGAAATCGATGGTGGAGAAGCTGCTGTAAACGGTCGCCATAATGTTCGAATTGTAATGACTAAAAAAGACTCTGATTTTATGAATTATGCTATTCAGTTGATGAGTAATGACCGAATTGGTGCAACTGTAATTTATGATGAAACAGATGTTTTTTATAATGTGGGAGTACACCTTAAAGGTAGCGAGAGAGGCCGACCGCCATCAACGCGAAGGGGCTTTAATGTTCGTTTCAACACAGATAAACTTTTCCGTGGAGTGCATCGCGTAATTGCAATTGACCGTTCAGCAGGCTTGGTTTTCGGCCAGCGAGAAATTCTAATTAATCATGTTATGAATAAAGTGGGTCATGTACCGAATAAATACAACGATTTGATAAAAGTAATTACTCCGCGAAGTGAATATACAAGTTCTGCTGAACTTCAGCTTTCACGGTTTGAAGATGAGTTTCTTGACAATCAATTTAAAAATGGCAGTGATGGAAACGTTTTTGCATATGATGGTATTTATTATCCTACAACCGCCGATGCGAATGGTTACAAAATACCCATACCCGATATTATCACCTTAACCTGGCTTCGTGACCTTGGCAATGACAAAGAAGATTACCGCTGGCCTTTTCAGATTAAAAATAATAGATTCCGAGACGATTATTCTCGCTTAATGGATTGTGCGAAACTATTCAGCCTTTCCGGTTCGGCATTTTTTAACCAAGTTGAAAATATAATTGATGTTGATCAGTGGCTTCGCTCTTTTGCGGTCGGAAATGCCGACGGTGCAACTGATCATTATATTTGCTATCAGAGACATAACGCTATATTTTATATAAGACCGGAAGATAATCGCGTCTTGCTTTTTCCGCATGATATGGATTTTATGGTAAACTATAATGCTAAGCCTCTGCTTCCACAGACACCGAGTTTTCAGAAACTTATCCAGAAAACAAAATATTTGCGAAGATATTATGGCTATCTTCACGATGTTCTTACAACAGCATATAATAAA
>JAOZNZ010000195.1:0-5106 GCA_029933535.1 bacterium
TGAAATTAGTTCCCGGATTATAGTTAAAGCAGCGCTTGCCTGACAAATTCCGTTGCCAGAGTGAATAGACTTGCTTCCACAGTGGCCTCGCTGCCGCTAAGAGTTTCTGTTATTCCTTTTTCCTCCAATAACTTCTTCGTGGGTTTGCCTATCGTTAGAATAGTTTTGTTATTTAAAATTGAACTTCCCCACAAATTGTCAAATGCTTCGACAGCAGATGCGCTTGCGAAAAACACAGCATCAAATTCAGGACAGTTGTCGTAGGTAATTATTTCATTGTGATAAAGAATTCGGTCGTCAACAATTACATCAAGTTTTCTAAACTTGTCCGCTAATGTTGTACCTGCTTTGTCTGAACGTAATCGGAGAATTTTTTGTCCCGGAACAAATATTTTTTGTGCTGTTTTTAAAATCCCCGTAGCTCCAAAATCAAATTCCGGCGCTGCGTCAGCAAACACCGAAGATCTTTCGAGTTCTTTTTTTGTGCCGTCACCGCAAACCATTATTTTCGGCAACTTTCTTAAATCGACCTTTGCTTTTTTCAGCAATTCTAAAAAACACCGGACTGACGAAGGTGAAGTCATTACAATCCAGTCATAATCCTCGAATTGAAATCCCCCTAACCCCCCTTTACAAAAGGGGGAATGCTTGTACTCGTTTGCAGCTACATTTTCGGGGGGACTGCTTGCGGCTACATCATCATTTAAAGTTAACTTTATCAGCGGTCTTTGAATTGGAATTCCTCCGTAATCTCTAACTATACCGGCGGCACGGTCCTGAAGAGCGCTGCTGCATGTAAGAAGAATTTTCCGGCCGGCGTAAGCGCCAAGTGTCTTATCAAAGCAATATTTTGCAGGTTCACCGATGATAAGCAAACCTGGATTTTTTGGATTTTTGGTTTCCTGAATTTTTTCACAAATATTTTCAAGGTTCCCACGCAAGACAATTTCATTATCGCTATAAGCGCCAAAAACAACCGCCGCAGGAGTTTTATGCGATAGTCCGTCTTTTATTAATTCTTCCACAACTTCATGCGCAGTATTAATCGACATAAAAAATACAATCGGAAGTTCCGATCTTGCTTTGTTGTTGACCGGAGCAATTCCGCCGCCGGCTTTTCTTGGCGTCATGGCAGCAAAACCGCGTGAAATGTTTCGGCGTGTAAGCATCATTCCGGTTCCCGCAGTTGCCGCGCTGATGCTGCTGATTCCCGGAATTACAGTGTAAGGCAGGCGAAGCTGTTCAAGTTCTTCTGTCTCTTCCGCAAGCCTTCCGAAAATGCATGGATCACCTGCTTTAAGTCTTACAACTTTGTATCCTTTTCTTGCGTAATCCGCTATCAAACCTGTGATTTCCTTTTGAGAAACAGAGTGCTGCCCGCTTCTTTTTCCTACACAAATACATTTTGCGGTTTGAGGAAGTTCATCTAACAATTTTCTGTCCTGAAGATGATCATGAAGACAAATATCACAATTTTGAATTGCTTTTAAGGAAGCTGTTGTGTATAAATCGGCAGTACCCACTCCCGCGCCTGCAAAGGTTACCGATTTTACAAACAAGCTGCGCAAAGATAAAAATCTTTTATCGTTTTTTTTGAAAGTTAAGGCAAGAGTTCCCTGTCCTTCAGGAGTCGGCAAATTTTTAAGGGAAATCCATTGAGTTATTCTGTTTTGAAGATTGAGCCGCTGAAGCGCAGCAGCAGCCATAATTATCATGTCATATTTCCCGGCATCCAATTGGCTTATGCGATCTTCGATATTGCCTCGAATAGTCAAAAGTTCTGCTTTTGGAAAATGCTGTTTACAATATTTTTCACGACGTTCGCTACTGACACCAATTTTAAGTTCTTCATGTGTAGCTGCCGACGAGCAAAGCGAGCCGGTGGATAACTCCCCTCCTGTTTTAGGTGGTACATCCCGAGTACTCCCTCGGGGAGGGGTGCGCTTTAGCGCGGGGTGGTTCTTGTCCACAAGCTCGAATTCAAAATCCCCCTTGCCCCCTTTATAAAAGGGGGAATGCTTGCGGTTACATTGTCTGCTTGCGACTACATCTTTCATCGTTTTTCCTTTAGGCAAGATGATAACATCGCGAGGGTCTTCACGCCAAGGCAGCCAGAACCAGTCTATATCCTCAGGCAGCGGGTAAGGAAGGTCTTTCGCGCTATGAATGGCACAATCCAATTGCCCATCGAGAACAAGATCATCAAGGTCTTTTGTAAAATAATTGCCGGGGGTATCGCGCAAATCAGTTTTCCTGTCGCGGTCTCCCGGGGAAGAACAATTAATTAATTCCCATTTAATTTCAGGAAAAAGTTCTTCGAAGCGGTTTAAGGTTTTGCGGGACTGAAGAACAGCAAGATTACTTGATCTCGTTCCCATTTTGAAAACTATTGATGATTTTGTCATACCTTTTTTTATGTTTTGAAATAATTGTGTCTGTTAGTTTGAAAACTTCAGTCATATCAACTGCTTCTTTGCGATACCAATGTTTCAAATCATCGAGGTCTACCACTTTTAAGCCCGGCATAACATTATGAATTTCAGGTTCTACATTTCTTGGAATTGATAAATCAATAATTATAATTTCTTTTTCCTGATCAAAAAACGGGGCGTGACCTTTATGAAGAATATATCTCGTGCTGCTTGTTGCACAAATAACAATTTCGGTTGATGGAAGACGTTCCCGCAATTCATTTAATGAAAAAAGTCGGACTTTTTTCTGCCATTCTGAAGACATTTCAGGTCTGTTAGAATGGTAACACCAGTAACAGTTGCATCCCGCTTCAATTGCGCGTCTAACCAGCCCTTTGCCAACAGTTCCCGCACCTATTATCATGACAGTTTTGTCGGACAAGTTTTGACATTCCGCTTTGAGATAATCAATGCCAAGGTCTTCTATTTCAAAATCATGCAGGATAGGTGTAGTAACTTTTCTTATGTCTTTTGATAAATGCAGCGCGGAGGGAATCCAATCGTGCATCATGCCGTCAGCCCAGTTTTGCTCGTTAGCTTGGTTAAGAGCTTCTTTTACCTGTGCAACGATATGATGTTCTCCGGGAACTTGCGAACGCAATCCTGATGTAACAGTTGCCAAGTGTCTGAAAGCGTCAAATCCTCGTTTTTCATAGTAGCATGTATCGGAAATTTTATCAAATCCGAAAATTCGTTTCAGCAAATTGCTTACTTCCGGTGCAGGAGAAACGATTGCAATTAATTCCATACGATTGCAGGTATTCAATAAAATAAATTCGTGAACACCGCTTAAATTTGCAATCATTTTCCCCGTTTCAATTAACTTATCACCATTAAGATGAAAAATTTCACGCTTGTCAAGAGAAAGATAGTTATGGCTTGTGCCGAGAATAAGCATATCTACATTGCTGGCCATTTCAATGTGCTTTGCGAGAGTTTCTTTAATAAGTCTGGACCGCCTGCACGATTTTCCCCCTGACGAAACAGAAATAGTAAGTCCGGATTCACGAAAAGTTGCTGGAGAAACAAAATCGCTATCCGGCCAATTTCCGTCAACACAGCAGCAGAGGATTTTTTTTAAGTTGCAGGAAGCGAGGATTTTTCGATTAGCACCTCTATCATTAGTCGCCGCAAATACAACAAACATTTTTTCGACATCTGAACTTACAAATTCCCGTTCATGCAGGTTTATAGTTCCTTCAGAAGACAGTTTTTTGATTTCGTCTTCGCTTTCCGGAGCAACAACTGTAACATTTGCTTTTGCGTCTATAAGTGACCGAATTTTTCTCAACGCTACTTTTCCCGCGCCCACAACAAGGCAATGGCGATTTTCTGCCAACAAGCAGACAGGGAAAACTATTTTATGATATTCGTTTTTTTTCATAATTTCTCGAAAAAATATTTTGGGCTTGTTTTTTTATATTCGTGAATTGAAAATAATACTTTCCCATTTTCAAGTTCCGCTGATTTTGAAATTTTTTGCGACATCCTGCGCGTGCATTCCCAATCGCCGGAATGAATCATTGCAAATAAATTATACGGAAAACCTTCCGTGAGAATACGTTGGTAACAATGAGTTACTTCTCTGTTAGCAGCCAATTTTCTGCCGGAGGCTATCACATTGTCCTGACCAACCTGCCACACGCACATAGCGTTAGCTTTAAAGCCCAAATTACGATGATAAACAATAAGCGCCATTCTTCTTAAGATTCCTGATTCCTTCCATTTATTTAGTAACGCCAACAATTCACCGGTTTGCCAACCTAGTTCTTCGGCCAAAACATTGAATGGATTTTCTACGAGCGGTAAATTTCCCTGTAAACGCTGAATTACAAATTTTTCTTTTTCAGAAAATTGGAATACCTTCTCCGTTACGGAATCATCTTTTGTTTCCGGTTGAACCGCGCCGGGAAATTTTTCACTTCTGTCGCGAGTTCGCGTATCAAAAATCACATCTATTTTGAACCTGCGGCACGCCGGCAGAGAAAGTAATTTGTAAGGTTCAACATTTTTATTTATTTCATTTAATTCGGAATCAAAATTTTCTGATAAAGCGGAAAAAGTAAACCATAGATTAGGCGTACCGGTATTCCCGGGGTATTCCGGCAAATCTTTATCGAGTTCTTCAGGCCATCCTCTTAAATAACAATGAGTAATTCCGGAATTTGGAGTTAGTTTTGCTGCAATAGAATCCAGGTCTTTTTCTTTAACATACAAAGCACAAAGCGAACTTTTATAACCAAGCCGCCGATAATCAAAGATCGCACCAATTCGTCTTACCGAGCCGGAATCAAACATTTTTTGCAAACGGTCAACGATGTCTTTTCCTTTTAACCTAAGAGAATCAGCGATTTTATCAAAAGGTTTTTCTTCGAGAGGAATTCCTTTTTGTAATGTTAATAATAATTCGTTATTTATCATAATTTGTTTCTTCATAATTAATGTAGCCGACGGCGATAGTCCCCCTTTGAAGGGGGTGCCCATAGGGCGGGGGATGTTAAGCCGGTGGATCTTTTCGAGTAACTCCACAAGCTCACTACGCTCTCTTGCGGCTACATTTTTTTTGCATTTTTTTGTATTTTAATGTAGCCGACGGCGATAGTCCCCCTTTGAAGGGGGTGCCCATAGGGCGGGG
>JAOZNZ010000195.1:5206-6422 GCA_029933535.1 bacterium
GTATTCTAATGTAGCTGCCGGCGAAAGTCCCCCTTTGAAGGGGGTGCCCATAGGGCGGGGGATGTTAAGCCGGTGGATTTTTTTCGCGTAACTCCACAATCTCACTCCGTTCGCTTGCGGCTACATTTGTTTTCTTCCCCGGTTTATAAACGCAAAAAGGTTCTTCGGCAAGATAATTTCCGGAATGAGCATAAGCTCGCGCTCTACAGCCCCCGCACACAAACCTGAACTCACAAACTCCACATTTTCCGTTATAATCATCAACTTTGCGCAAATTCAGAAAAATTTCAGATTTTTCATATATCTCTTTAAAAGTGCTCTCTCTTAAATTACCACATGGCAAATCAAGAAATCCGCACGGTTGAACTATTCCCCGATGAGAAATAAAAACAAATTCTCTGCCGGCCATACATCCGTTACCCATGTAAGCATTTGTTTTTTTTTCTTTTTGCCTTTGGATTCTGGAATAGTGAGGTGCGCAAGTTGTTTTAACACGGATAGATGCTGTGTCAGCAATGTCCGCAATTCTGTTTAATGTAGCTTCATAAAGTTCCGGAGAAAGTTCAAGATGTTTCAAAGCCGCCCCGCGGCCAGTTGGCACCAACAAAAAAACATCAAAAGCTATTGCTCCAAGGTCAACGGCAAGATGAAAGATTTTTTCCAACTCATCAACATTATGTTTTGAAACCGTTGTATTAATTTGAAAAGATATTCCCGCATTTTTTGCATGCTGCAAACCTGCCAGCGTTTTTTCAAAAGCATCTTCAACACCTCGAAACGCATTGTGAGTTTTCGCGTTAGCGCCATCAAGACTGATACTTATACATTTAATTCCTGCAGCTTTGAGTTTTTCTGCTGTTTCTGGAGTAATCAAATGTCCGCATGGTGCCATTACAACCCGCATTCCTTTGTTAGTCGCATACTCAGCAATATCGTAAATATCCTCCCGCATCATCGGTTCGCCGCCTGTAAGAATCAAAACGGGAGTTCCGATGTCAGCAATTTCATCAATTATCCTGAAACACTCAACTGTAGATAATTCATTGGAAAAATTTGTGTCACGCGCGGAGCCTCTGCAATGTTTACAGCGCAGAGAACATCGTCGGGTAACTTCCCAGGCAATTACCTTCGGAGAAAATTCTTTTGTTTTATTTTTTTGAAGTTGCAATTTGTTATTTATTTGATTTTTGATACTTGCAATTTGTGATTTATGTTA
>JAOZNZ010000874.1 GCA_029933535.1 bacterium
AATGGCGCTGTAAGCAGCGGTTCACGCAATGTTCATTTATCACAGTCCGATGACTGGTATAGAGTTAATATTTTTATTAAGGACGGCAATGGAAAGCTTGATTTGACAGCCCGAACTGATGATCGAAGAATTGGGAAAAAGAAAAATATTCTTATTGAAACCGGCAAAGATAATAAAATTACACTCATACTTAGCGAACCGCTGGAGCCGATTATTGCCGGTTTTGTTTATAATCCGGATTTAACACCATATATTGACGGTTCTATTTCTGCAAGTTTTGGCAAACTAAACAGTCGAGGTAAAACTGACCATTTCGGTTATTTTGAAATAATCGAATTGGATGTTGAAAAAGGAACGAAAATAGAATTATCCACATGGATTAATTATGTTTGGTTTTACACAAATACGCTTGCAGGTGATGATAACTTAGAATGGATTCTCCCGAAACCCAAACGTATTACCGGTCGCGTTTGTATTGGAAACAACTACACTCCTGCAACCAATTTTGCAATAAGCATTTTACGTACACGCGATAAGAAGGGATTTATATCAAAAAACGGCGATTTTTCGTTTCCGATTAGTAATTTTAGAATTCAAACGAACAGCAAAATACAAGTTTACGCTTTTGTTCAGGGATATGCTCCGACAATCAAAGAAATTACTTATACGCTGGATAAATCAAATGTATGCAACATAGGAGATATTGTTGTAATGAATAAACCTGCTACAATTAGAGGTAGAGTAGTTAATCACGAATACGATCCGCTTAGAGCTTCCGTTTCACTTATAAATAAGCGAAACAAAAAACAGAAAGGAATTCTACAATGTCAAACTGATGATAATGACGGAATATTTGAATTAGCCGACATTCCACCTGACACTTATTATATAAAAGCCCGAACCAGACATAATAGTGTGGAATCAGATTTTTTTGATTTGCACTCCGGTGAGACTTATGAACTTTCTGATTTGATAATTTTTGAAACTAATACCTTTCCAGTAACTTTTAAATTTGTGTTTCAGGACGGCACTCCGGCCGCAAATGGACTTGTCGGATATTTTGACAAAAGGACAGATGATAGAGGGATTTTAACCGAAAAGATTTATCCACTGAATTTTGGTAAATGGAGTGTTATAATAGGACACAAATGGTATGATTCAGAGGAAGTTATAATAAAAAAAGAGACAAGAGAATTAACTGTCAAGATTACTTATTTGCCGGTAATCACAGGAACTGTTACATTAGATGGCAAGCCATTGAAGTTTGCAAGTTTACGTTTTGATAACGGGAATGATTTTTATCTTTGTCGTGCTTATTATGGTGAATTTAAAGTAAAAGCTTTGCCGGGAAAATATACTGTTACATGCCAGGGGAAAAATATCAAAACTGTTATTGAATTAAGCGAATCAGGTCAAAATAAAATTATTTTCAAAAATGAACTGAACCTGACGGAGTAAAACTCCACAGGGCTAAATGGACCTATTGGACCTATTGGACCTATTGGACCTATTGGACCTATTGGACAGAACAGACTAAACAGACTAAACGGACAGAACGGACAGAATGGACAATTAACACACCCCGTCACTTCGTGCCACCCCTTCCCGACGCTGTAGGCCGGGACGTTC
>JAOZNZ010000196.1:0-3902 GCA_029933535.1 bacterium
CGATTAGCATGCTCACTCATTATTTTCAAAGTAGAATCTCCAATTCCACGCCGCGGAACATTAATTATCCTAAGCAATGACTCCTCATCTTCATGATTCGCCAGAACTTTTAAATATGACATGAAATCACGTATTTCTTTCCTGTCATAAAACTGCATCCCACCAACTACAACATAAGGAATCCTGTGCGCGCGAAGCAGCTCTTCAAACTGTCGTGCCTGAGTATTCATCCTCATAAGAATAGCGTAGGATCCATACGACATTTTATTTTCTATCTGATGAGTTATTATTTGGGTGACAACGTATTCGGCTTCTGTCATTTCATCCGCAGCAGCGAAAAAATTTATTCGATTACCATCTCCCATCCTTGTCCATAATTTTTTCGCTTTTCTATGTTTGTTTCCCGCAATAACAGCATTAGCAGCTTTAAGTATTATCCCTGTTGACCTGTAATTTTCTTCAAGACGAATTACAGAAGCTTTTTTAAAATGTTTATCAAAATCAAGAATGTTCTTAACTTCCGCACCGCGCCATCCGTAGATTGACTGATCGTCATCCCCCACCACACAAATATTTTTATATTTATCGGCCAGTAGTTTTATAATTTCGAACTGAACTGCGTTAGTATCCTGATATTCATCAACAATAATATATTTAAATTTTTCCTGATAAGAGTTTAGAATTTCAGGATGTTTCTTTAAAATTCTCAAGGGCTGCACTAATAAATCCTCATAATCTACAGCATTATTATTTCTTAATGCCGCACGATATTTTTCCCAGACACTTGAATATACCGCACCGTCAAATTCGTTTTCATATTTCAGATCTAGAGTTTCACTATGCGGCATACGAAGTCTGTTTAACGCGTAAAGTACTTCATCAGGTTTATATTTCTTCCACGCTGCCGAAATTGTCCTCAAGGCTTTTCTTATGACGGAAAGCTGGTCAGCCGTATCATAAATTGTAAAGTTTCTTCTATATCCGAGTAATTTATGATTCTCACGCAGAATTCTTAACCCGAGACTGTGGAAAGTCGATACCTGCATGCTTTTCGCGGATCTGCCAATCTTTTTCTTCACGCGGTCACTCATTTCACGCGCGGCTTTATTTGTAAAAGTTACAGCAAGTATTTCTTCCGATTTAACGCCTTGGCTTATCATATAAGCTATTCTGTTTACAACAGTTGTTGTTTTACCTGTGCCTGCACCGGAGAGAACGAGTAAAGGGCCATCAACAATTTTTGCAGCTTTCCGCTGCTGTGAATTTAATTTATATAAAGATAATTTCATTAATATTTTATTAGCATTTTTATAAAGGATAAATATTATAGCAAAACTTCTTTTATAAAAAAACGACCCATTTTTTTTATATAAATTATGCAGCTTAAAATACTTTTTTAATCTTCAAGGCATGCGCCGGACACTAACACAAAATCCAAAATATTAACACCCTCTTGATTTTTATTTTTTATTAGTATATAATCGGTTTCAGTGCTTTTACAGCATAACTTATTTTTTTTTATTTTTAATTACGGAGAAACTAAACTGATGAAATCAAATTTGTTTGCAGATTTGGGAATTGCCGATGACCCGCATAACGGTTTGCTTGATTTATTAGCTCAATCAGACGACGATATTGATACTTTACTTGCCTATCTTGGCGACTATTTTGCTGAATGTCCCGAAGCGTGGAAACAGTTCTGCGTTTGCTGGTCAAAATGGCATGACGATGAAAATATTGAAGATGATGTATAAAATTATCCATGCCCGATCTTCACAACTTTTCTTATGATTCCTTTCAAGAGCGTGCAATCTGCGCGCTTGATGGAAACACTTCTGTTCTTGTCGCCGCACCAACCGGCGCGGGAAAAACTGTTATCGCAGACCACGTCATCGATATAGCTCTTTCAACAGGAAAACATGTTATTTACACCGCGCCGATTAAAGCGCTCAGTAATCAGAAATATCGTGAGTTCTCCGGAAAATACGGCGAACTGGTAGGCATTATTACCGGCGATGTCGCCATAAATCCTGACGCGCCAATCAGGATAATGACTACTGAAATATATCGTAACTCTCTCCTCGACGAACCTGACAGTTTTGAAAAATTATCCTGGGTTATTTTCGACGAAGTGCATTATCTGGATGATCTTGACCGCGGAACAGTTTGGGAAGAATCTATTATTTTGACTCCCCCTGCAACTAAATTCCTCTGTTTAAGCGCAACTGTGCCAAATATTAATGAAATCGCTGAATGGTTTGAAGTTATTCTTAATCGGCCAACAACCGTTATTACTGAATACAACCGGCCGGTTCCTCTTCATTTCCGCTACCAATGTCTTGGCGAAGTTTTTGACGGATGGAAAAAAGCAAAAAAAACAACTTTAGATTTTTTAAAAAAATCAGGTGGCAGCCGCTCAAGATTTCAACAAAGATTCGATAATCGAAATCGTAGAAATAAACATCCCCGTGCAAAAATCAAACAAAACCGCCTTTTCCCTTTAATTCAGCAAATCCTGAAAAGTAACGAACTCCCATGCATTTATTTCGCTTTCAGTAGAGTGAAAACTGAACAACTCGCAGCTGAAATTATTCGACTACCCTTTCTTTCCGAGCGACAGCAAAAAGATCTCGACAGAAAATATTTATCTTTGTGTCAGATTTATAATATCGATAACGAACCTTCAGCAAAAAAATTAAGAAAATTTATCAGATTCGGTGTTGCTTACCACCATGCAGGTATGCTGCCGACTCTTAAGGAAGTTGTTGAGCAGCTTTTTAATCAAAAACTTATCCCATTAATTTTTACAACCGAAACTTTCGCCCTCGGAATTAATATGCCGGCGCGAACTGTAATTTTTGATGCTCTCAGAAAATATTATTCTACCGGTTTTGACACGCTTCACTCAAGAGACTTTTACCAAATGGCAGGCAGAGCGGGAAGGCGGGGCATGGACACCGAGGGATTTGTTTATGTACGCTTTGTTCCCACACAAACCAAACCAAAAGAAATTGAAAACATAATTTTTGGTGAACAGGAACCTGTTTTAAGCAAGTTTAACGCATCTTACGCAACTGTCTTAAATTTATATGAAGTTCATAGCGAAAATGTAATCGAACTCTATCCTAAAACTTTACATTATTTTCAATCAACTAAACGCGGCAGAAAACGCGCGCGAAGGAGATTTTTAAGCAGACTTCTTCTGCTTAAGAAAAATGGGTTTATCAAAGATAATCTTCTTACTAAAAAAGGACACTTCGCAAGATGGATGTTCGGGCATGAACTCTATATGGCAGAATTATTTGAATCAGGCCTCCTTGACAGATTCTCGCCTTATGAACTTTGCTTCGCTGTTTCATGCCTCGTTTTCGAACCGAGACGTGGTGTCGAAATGCCTAAAAAACCGCCAAAACATTTTCAATGGATCGAACGGGAATTAAAACACATCCATAGAAAAATCCATGTCGATGAAACCATTTACGATATCGAACCTTACGTCCCACCGCCTCATCCGCAAATGGGATTTGCTGTTGATGCATGGGTTAAAGGTGTTGATTTTGATGAAATTGTTGAAATCAGCCGTTTGGATGAAGGCGCTATCGTCAGATATCTAAGAATGATAAATCAATTGCTTCGACAAATTGTTCAGGCTCCTTATTCTTCAGACTCCCTTCGCGCTACCGCCCGGGACGCAAGAAAATTAATCAACAGAGATGTAGTCGACGCCGAGAGACAGTTGCGGGTGAAACTGATTTAAATTTCTAATTACTCTAATTGCTCTAATCAAATCCCAATGAATAATGTCCAATCACCCAATCTGCAGTTTGTTCTTCACTTAAGAATTGAACATTGAATATGGAGTTTTTGGTCTTTGGGATATGGGATTTTTTTAGGTTAATTAG
>JAOZNZ010000196.1:4002-6395 GCA_029933535.1 bacterium
GGTATTCCTATTCATCGTAGTAAAGATTTACGGAATTGGGAATTTGTCAGCCACGCTCTCGCAAATCCAAAACTCGCAGATTTAAGCCGGATTGGTGACAGCTACGGTATTTGGGCGCCCAATATCACTTATGCCAATGGGCTTTTTTATGTTATCTACACCATCGTTTCTTCATCGTTCAATGATCTTTGCATCGATACCAATTATCTCATCACATCAGAAAATATTGACGGTCCGTGGTCGAAACCGGTTTATTTAAATTCAACAGGTTTTGACCCATCAATTTTCCACAACGACGATGGGAAAAAATATATTGTCAATATGCTTCGTGACAATACTCCCGGAACAGATTTATTCGGCGGAATTCTTGTTCAGGAATATGACTCAGAAAAGAAAAAAGTTGTCGGGGAGCCGGTTAATATTTTTAAAGGCTCAGGCCGTATGGCAACTGAAGCTCCACATATTTTTAAAAGACACAAATGGTACTATCTGCTCGTAGCTGAAGGTGGAACAAGTTATCACCACGCGGTAACCCTTACGCGCTCAAAAAATTTATTTGGTCCTTATGAAATTCATCCCGAAAATCCAATTTTAACAGCAAAAGAGAAAAATACCCGACTGCAAAAAACAGGTCACGCTGACTTTGTTAAAGTAAATGATAAAGAATGGGCAATGGTTTATCTTGCTTCGAGACCAATCGACACAAAATGTATGCTTGGCAGAGAAACCGCTATTCAAAAAATTATCTGGCATGATGACGATTGGCCGAGAACGGAAACAAACGGCGACCCGCAAGACACAGTTCCTGATTTCGGTTTGCCGGAATCACCTGTCAAGCCGGAAAACACCAATGATAATTTTGATTCCAAAATTCTTAATTCCGCATGGTTAACTCCGCGTTTCTATATCGGTGATTGGGCTGACTTGACTTCCCGCCCGGGCAATTTACGGCTTCATGCTTTACCGGCAAATCTTTTCCATACCGAGCCCGTATCTTTTCTCGCGCGGCGAATTCGTCATCATAAATTCACGGCAGAAACTCTGATGGAATTTGCGCCTGAAAAATATCTTCAGCATGCCGGATTGGTTTGCTATTACGACTGCGCACACTGGTATTATTTAAGTAAACACATTACCCACGATAACGAAATTGTTCTCTCAATATGGTTCGTTGACAGCAATATTAATAAACACAAAAGAATTGCCGAAACATCGATTAAGGTCATTATGGACGATGCCACTCCAGCGAATGTCCAAATTCCGGAGGGACGTTGCCGTGCCAGGAGAATTTCGGCTCCCCAACGTCCTATAAAACTATCCGTAGAATGCGACAGCAGAAATCTGCAATTTTATTGGGCTTATGAAAATGAAGATTTTAAACCTATTGGCCCTAAACTCGATGCGCTGGTTTTAAGCGATGATTATGTTTACGAAAAAATATCAGGCTTTACAGGCGCTTTTGTTGGAATTGCGGCAAATGACAAATTCAACGCAGGCATTTACGCCGACTTCGATTATTTTAATTATAAATCATAAATCCAAAATCTAAAATTGATAATGTCTCTTTCTCCCGAAAATCCTTACTTTTCGCTTAATAATTTTTGCAAACTGCGCTTTGGTGAAAAAGTCGCTCGTATACCTTTAACTTTGCATAACCCTTGCCCGAACAGAATTGATGGCAAAACGGGTTGTATTTTTTGTTTGCCGGAAGCTTATGAACCTCCTGAAGAATTATCTGCAGGCTCCATAACAGAGCAAATCAACAGAAGAATCGATCAACGCGGCAGCTTCTACAAAGCAAATAAATATATCGCTTATTTGCAAAGCGGAAGCAATACCGCAGGAAATGCAGATGAGCTGTCAAAAGCTTATCATGAAGCTCTTCAGCATAAAGACGTCGTTGCGTTAAGCATTTCCACCCGACCCGACTGTTTTGAAAATGATGTTTTAAAAGTCATTAGCAATTTAACCGGTGAAAATGAGATCTGGGTTGAGCTTGGTGTTCAAACCGCTCACAACAAAACTCTTGAATTTCTGAATCGAGGTCATTGCAATGCTGCATCACTTGAATCAATAAAAAAATTAAAAAATGCGGGTGTTCAACATATTGTTGCACATATTATTCTTGGTTTGCCGGGCGAAAATGAAAATCAAATGAAGAAAAGTATCAAAATATTTTCTGATGCCGGTGTTGATGGGTTTAAAATTCATCACTTACAGATTATTAAGAATACACCTTTGCATCAATTATGGAAAAAAGGTAATATAAATCTTTATAATTTGAATGAATATATACAATTACTCGTTAATATTGTTGAAATAATTCCAAACGATAAAGTCGTGCATCGATTGTTCGGCTCGTCAAACAATGAATATCTTATCGCGCCAAAATG
>JAOZNZ010000197.1 GCA_029933535.1 bacterium
AGTATGGAATTAAATTAAAAGTTCCGCCTATTGAGAAAGTTTACAGACTAAAACTGTATGAAGGCGTTGAAGGTTTAGGGAAGAGGTAATCCGTAATCAAAATTTAACAGAAAAATATTCAACAAGAAATGAGCAATCAAAAAAGTAAAATCCCCCTAACCCCCTTTAGAAAAGGGGGAATAAAAAATCCCCTCTGGCGCTCTGCGCCATCTTTTCTTGAAAAAGAGGGAAGATTTGATTGTATTTACTTTACGATTGAAAATCTCTTGTTGAATATTGAATATTTATTATGTTCTTGTTGAATATTGAATATTAAATATGGTTTCATTAACAGAAAAATTCAGAACACAAATGCTTTTCATCATTCTGATGATTGGAATGATAATAACGCTTATTCGGCTTTTTGACTTACAGTGCCTTCGCTTTGAAGTTTATCAAAAAAGAGCTTTGCAGCAGCAGCAAAGTGTGCAGCGCGTTAAGGCGCGTCGAGGAAGAATATTAGATCATAATGGACAAATTCTTGCGATATCCAGTTCACAACCTGCTATATGGTCGGATCCGGGCCTTGTAAAAGATGTAAATAAAACTGCGGTTAAATTATCAAGAGTTTTAAATATGTCGGCGGTTCATATTAAGAAAAAGCTTTATAATCCGAAAAATCCAAGTAACAGATTTGTCTGGATTGATAAAAAAATTAGCGACGCGCAGACAATAGCTATTCGTACAATGATAAAAAAGCAGGAAATACCAGGTGTATATTTAAAATATGTGCATAATAGAATTTACCCGCGTAATGAATTGTTAGGAAACGTGCTGGGATTTTGTAACTCTGAAGGTGATGGTGCTGAAGGTCTTGAATATGCGGCTGACAAAACTCTGAAAGGAACTGATGGATATTTTGTAATGCGACGCGATAACAGGCGTAAACGTTTTTTCGTTCCGGAGTGGGTCAGACGGCAATTAGAGCCGGTTGACGGTAATGATATTTATCTGACAATTGATGAATATATACAACATACAACCGAAGAAGAGCTTGATAAAGCTGTGGCAAAATATACGCCTAAACATGCTGTGGCAATAGTAATGGACCTGCGCCCGGGCAGAACCGGAGATATTCTTGCTATGGCTTTGTGGCCGAAATTTAATCCATCGGACAGAAGTACATATAAGCCGGGATTACTTCAGAATTTTGCGACAACGACAGTTTTTGAACCAGGATCAACATTTAAAATAGTTTCCGGAGCTATTGCATTAAATGAAGGTGTAGTAACACTTAATACAAAAGTGTTTTGTGAAAATGGCAAATGGAAAGCTACGCGTGGACATACACTTCACGATGATCATTCACTTGGCGAAGTAACGTTTAAAGATGTAATTAAATATTCCAGTAACATTGGTATGGCTAAAACTGCCCGGAAGATTGATGAATATACGTTTTATAAATATTTGCTGAAATTCGGATTTGGTAAAAGAACAGGTATTAATTTTGTCCCTGCAGAATCTCCCGGATTACTCACCTCGCCGTCAAAATGGTCGAAACTTTCAATGGTATCCATACCAATGGGACAGGAAATCGGAGTTACAGCAATCCAACTACTTGGCGCGGTACAAACTATAGCCAGCGGCGGAGTCAGATATCAGCCTACAATAATTAAAGAAATCGAAACAAGTGACGGACAGTTAATTCCGGAGGCAAGAGCATATAATTATTTTGATCCGCGTATAGCACAAAGTGGTGTAATATCAGAAAAGGCTGCTAAATTGATCACAAGAGCTATGGTAAGTGTTACCGAAAAAGACGGAACAGGTAACAGAGCGGCTATTCCGGGATATACAGTTGCCGGGAAAACAGGAACGGCGCAAAAATACGACCCGGAAATAAAAAAGTATTCGCGGCGTAAATTCGTAGCGTCATTTATAGGATTTGTTCCGGCCAGTGATCCGGCGATAGCTGTACTAGTAACATTTGACGAGCCGAAGAAGAGTTATTACGGTGGAACTGTTTCGGCGCCTGTTTTTCAGAAAATATGCGAAAAAACACTTGCATATCTAAAAATACCAATGGATGCTCCGGCAGGAATTAACGAAACTGAATAATAAAGATAATGAAACTTAACGAAGTAATAAAAAACATTCCCTGTAAATTAATCAACGGTGTTCCGCAGGTTGATATTAAAGGAATATCAGAGGACAGCAGAAGAATTTGTTCCGGATGGTTGTTTATTGCCCGTAAAGGACTAGAAACTAACGGTCACTTGTTTATCAATGATGCGATAAGCAGGGGAGCCGTTGCAGTTATATTATCAGACAGTAAATATATTGTTTCAGGAAATGCAACAGTAGTTGTAATGGATTTATCACAGGAAAACATAGGCCGGGTGGCGGGAAATTATTACGGCACTCCTAAATGTAAGTTGATTGGAATAACAGGAACTAACGGTAAAACAACTACATGTTATCTTACGCGATATTTTCTTGAAAAAGCCGGTGTGCCAACAGGAATAATAGGTACAGTAGCATATGAATTTGAAGGAAGACGCATTCCGGCGACAAGAACCACGCCGGATATTTTTGAATTAAATGATTTAATAAAGAGTATGAGTGATTTTGGGGCAGAAGTCGTTATGATGGAAGTCTCGAGTCATGCTTTAGCACAAGATAGAATTGGCAATTTGAAATTTGATATGGCGGTATTTACTAATTTATCGCGTGATCATCTTGACTACCACAAAACGATGGAGGAATATTTTGCCGCTAAAAGAAAATTATTTAATAAACTTAAAACAGATGGATTAGAAGCAAAAGGACAAGCGGTAATTTCCCTTGATGACCAGTGGGGAAGAAAAATGTTCGGAGAACTTCATGAAAACGGAATACGAGCAATTACTTATAGCAGTGCAGATGAATCTAAAGCAATAGTTCACGCAAGAAATATTTGTGCTTCAACTGCCGGAACATCATTCGAACTTATTGTAAATGATAACAAAGTTGCAGAGGCTAAAATACCGCTCATAGGTCATCACAATGTTTCTAATTGTCTTGCTGCGATGACGATAGCTTATCAATTTGGCGCAGATATTGATTTGATGGTTAAGCAGGCGATAGAACTTCCTCCTGTACCCGGAAGGCTTGAATTTATTCAAAATAGTCTTGGGATTCTTGTAGTAGTTGATTATGCTCATACTGATGACGCGCTAAATAAAACGCTGCACTGTCTAAAAGAATTAAAACCGAAAAAATTATTGGTTGTATTTGGATGTGGCGGTGATAGAGATAAAGGTAAACGCTCTAAAATGGGAAAAGCTGCAGAAAATTATGCCGATTTTATTGTCGTTACAAATGATAATCCGAGAACTGAAAATCCGGATGCTATTATTGAAGATATTAAAAATGGCTTGACTACAGATCCGGCTATAATCGAAAAAGATAGACAAAAAGCAATTGAAATCGCTATAAAAAACGCTTCCACCGGCGATATAGTCCTCATAGCAGGTAAAGGTCATGAAACTTATCAGGAAATAAATCGGATTTATCATCATTGTGATGACCGTGAGATCGCCCGGGATATTATAGCAGAATTGGAAAAACAAAATGTTTACTAACGAAGAAATATTAAAAGTCACCTCCGCAAAAAGTTTTGAAATGGCGGAACGTGTTACCGGAGTGTCAACTGACAGCCGCAACATATTGAAAGGTGATTTATTTATCGCGCTGCGCGGTGATAACTTTGATGGACATGAATTTGCCGGTAAAGCTGTTGAAAAAGGTGCCGCGGCAATTATAAGCGACTATAAAATGGATATAAATGTTCCCCAGTATATTGTTGGAAATACATTGACGGCTTATCAACAACTTGCGCGTTATCATCGTTTGAAAATGAATGTTCCGGTGATTGGAATTACAGGTACAAATGGGAAAACGACTGTAAAAGAAATGATAAATTCAATTTTGTCAGATGTCGCTAATCCGTTATGCAGCGAGGCAAATTTTAATAATCATATTGGTGTTCCGGCAACATTGCTGAAACTTAAAAAAGAACATACACACGCGATAGTCGAAATGGGAATGAATCATACCGGTGAAATTAAAATTCTTTCAGAAATCGCTTTGCCGGATGTAGCAGTAATAACGTCAATCGGCAGGGGACACATTGAGTTTCTTGGTTCAGTGGAGAAAGTATTGGAAGCTAAAGTCGAAATTTTGGATGGCTTAAATAAAAACGGGGCAATAATTATTCCGCTTAATTCGAAATTTTATAACGAAATGAAAAACGCAGCGATGAATTCAGAAATCAAAAATATAATATCTTTTGGAGATTCTGATGACGCTGACTTTAGCTTCATTACCGTAATGTCTGACGAAACCGGTAGTGAAGGAATATTAAAAACGCCTTGCGGAAAAGCAAAAACAAAAATTAATATTGCAGGGGAACATAATTGTAGAAACGCAGCAGCGGCTGCAGCAGCGGTTATGACAGTAAAGAAAGATATTACAACAGAAAATATTGCTTCTGCATTCGGGGAATTAAAATCCGTGAATATGAGATGCCAATTCGTCATAATTAACGGCGCTAAAATATTATTAGACTGTTATAACGCTAATCCTGATTCAATGCGGGCAGCGATAGACCTTATTTCAAATTTAAAAACAAATGGCAGAAGAATTGTATTTCTTGGAGACATGCTTGAGTTAGGTTTGGGATCCGCTAATTATCATAAAGAAATAGGTGCATACGCGGCAGAGAAAAAAATAGATTTAATAGTTACAACCGGAAAACATTCTGACGCGATAATATCGGGAGCAAAAGAAAAAGGCATGCCTGCTGAAATGTGTAATAATTTTAACACTGTAGAAAAAGCAGCGGATTTCCTGGCCGGAAAAATTAAACACGATGATGTCGTTTTAGTAAAAGCATCACGACAAGCTCGATTTGAAGAAATTATAAAAACAATTAACTCTACCAATAAAGCGGTAGCATAAATAAAAATATTGAACAAAATAAAAAATAAAATTGATAATGAACAGGACCGGGGAGTGAGGCTTAAATGGGCCCCTTCACCCATCCCCCACACCGAAACCAAACACAAACCGCAAGCTCGTTTGCCTCACCTCGGTATGGTTCTCCGTTCCCCCATGGAGAACCATATCCCTGTTCTTTTTTTTATTAATCGGCGAATATTAACAAGTAACGGATAAAAAAATGCTTTATTATATATTATATGAAAAATTATTTGAGTATTTCTCTCCTTTAAGGATTATTGATAAACTCACTGTTCGGTCAGGCGCGGCAGCGACTACCGCTTTTCTTATAAGTATAATTTTTGGTCCGTACTTAATTCGTTTATTATATAGACTGAAAGTGGGTCAGCAAATCAGGAAAGACGAGTGTCCGCCTCTTCATCTGATTCACAAAAATAAGCAGGGGACACCAACTATTGGCGGAATACTTATTATTTCATCGGTTGTTATTTCAAGTTTATTATGGATGCGGCTTGATAATTTATACACATGGATCGTACTTTTTGTATTTGTATCACTGGGAATTCTGGGGTTTGTGGATGATTATCTTAAAGTGAAAAATAAACGTTCATTAGGTTTAAAAGCTCGCTCAAAACTTATTGTGCAGGTGTTTGTTGCTGTTGTTGTTGCAGCGGTACTGATTTATACGGAAGATAAATTTCCTTTGTATGTTCCATTTTACAAATTCCCCGTTATTCAAAATATGGGGATATTCTTTGTTTTCCTCGCTATACTTGTAATTGTTGGTTCATCAAATGCCGTGAACCTTACTGACGGACTGGACGGACTGGCTATTGGAACGATTTCTTCGGTTGCACTTTCTTTTACCGCGCTTGCCTGGCTTGTCAGTAATGTTAAATGGGCAGGCTATTTAAATATCTATTATGTCCCGCAGGCATCGGAGTTAACAATTTTTTGTGCTGCGCTTGTCGGAGCGGGTCTTGGCTTTTTATGGTATAACGCTCACCCGGCGATGGTTTTTATGGGTGATACAGGAAGCCTTGCACTTGGAGGAGCTGTAGGAATAGTTGCTTTATTAATTAGAAAGGAAGTTCTGCTGTTAATTATCGGCGGAATTTTTGTGATGGAAGCTTTGTCAGTAATTCTCCAGGTCGCTTCTTTTCGTTTGACAAAAGGAAAACGAATATTCCGAATGGCTCCGATACATCATCATTTCGAAATGAAAGGTTGGCCGGAGACGAGGGTAACTGTTCGTTTCTGGATACTCGCGTTAATTTTAGCTCTGGTTGGTTTAATAACTCTTAAACTTCAGTAATAATGAAAGTTGCAGTCATAGGTCTCGCAAGAAGCGGATACGCAGCGGCAAAGCTGGCTTTATCTCTCGGATACTCAGTAAAAGTATCGGATGGTTGC
>JAOZNZ010000198.1 GCA_029933535.1 bacterium
GTCAACATAGATCAATTTTTTCATTATTTTTTTAGTATTGGTTTAAGAAATTTAATATAAGTATTTGCTTGTCTCATCATACCTAAATCATTAAAATGGCATCCATCTACAGTTGCTTCCCCATCTGTTCCCAGCATATTTTTATTTGATAAGAAGTAAAGATTTTTGTCGCCTTTTTTAATTAATTTCGCATGTGTTTTTCGTAATATATCACCTTTAGCTGTGGGTAGATCATTGAAATTAGAATCTTCTACAAGAAGAATAGGTGTAGTTGGATGGCTTTTCCTGAGTCTTTTAACAAATGGCTCTACGCGATCAGAAACCATTTTTGGAGTCATGTTCCATAAAGTATCTAAAACATAAATATCCGGATTGAGTTCGGATATTATATCCGCTAACTCTATCTCCATTTTGCCATTACCTGAAAATCCTAAATTTATAACTGACAAACCAAGCTCGCGACCAATTATTGAAGTCGTTATCATTCCCGGTCGCGAAGCGCAACCACCTTGTGTTATCGAAGTGCCATAGAAAACGATAGAACGAGCGGGAGAAAAAACTTTAGATAAATATTTCCCTTTTGGGATTCCAATTTTAAGTGATTTTAATCCATTATATGTCGGGAAATATATTACATATTCCCGACTGACCGGTAAAGTAAATTTAACATTGTTAGAAATGCTATGTGGTCGACCGTTCGCGCAAAATCTTAATTCACTCTCTTTATTCCCGGCGTATAAATCTATCCCGCTAACTCCGGTTGCGGGCATGTGTAACATAGCCAGTTCCGGATTAGTAAGAATCCAATTCGCCTTAATGGTTTTAGCATCTGTTTTAAAACGAACTAAAAGTCCTGAAGAAAATTTGCTTAGGTCCCATACAATTTTTCTTACTTTCTTTTTAGCTGTGATTGGCAATCGATCATAATCTGAGATAGTATTTGTCCATCCTTTGCCTTCAATACCCAAAAGTGCTGCTTCATACCATACTAACGTCCCGTTAGTATTTAAAACGCCATTTTTAGGATTAATTATATTAGAAGAATAAGCGGTTATTGGCAATATTATTGCTAAACAAACAATTAGGTAAAAAAGTTTAATTTTCATTTTATTTTTTTAATTAATAAAGCATAATTACATTGTCTGCGAAATGCAAGTAGTGCAAGCGCAATTCCGCCAAGTATCATTCCGGGTTCGGGAACAACAGACCCAAGAAATTCTTCTGGTGTAAGAGCAGTATCGCTAATTCTGACTTCATCAACGTTTCCATCTACAGGATACTGAACAATTCCATCATGTACTCCGCAACCAATTGTCCATGGGTAACTATTGTTGATCATTCCACCAACTATTGGCAGACCTGGTGGAGCATGGGTTACATCCATAGTCGCTATTATTTCGTAGTCCGTATCACCTTCTCCTTTTACATAACAATAAGCTATTGTTTCTTCGCAGACAAAAGCTAAGCGGTACCATTTACTGGGAGTACATGTATAAGTAGAAAAGCTATGAACCATATTTGTATTCTTATCGCAGAAATATGAAGAGATTGCGCCATTCTGCATGATTCTAATTCCGAATGTACATTCCCACCAACCTTTGCCAGCGGCACCCCTAAAAGGATCACCGCCTTTACAAATTATAAAAGTCTGTTCAGCACTTAAAGAATTATATTTAAACATACATTCAACAGTAAATTCTTCTAAATCCATTGAATCAATATTGTTGCCACCGGTTTCTTCGCCGAAAGTACCAACATTTTGCTCTGCCAAACTAAAAGCTCTTGACATTGTGTCTTCAGCACCTGTTTGAGGCACATTTGCAAAAGGAACATCAGTTGATGCAACTGACAAAACCGGTGTAATATCAGTTGCCATGTGATTGTCGTTACCTGAAGAATCTACATAGTAATTATCGTTATTTCCCTGGTGAACACCGTTTGTTCCTTCTTCAAATCTCCAGTATGCTACAGGAGTAACAGTATTTCCGCCTGAAGCAGCAAGAAATTGATCTTCATCAAGAGCGTAATCACAAATTCTAACTTCATCAGCTGAACCGCCAAAATTTTCTTGACCGATATTCCATGCACTTGTATTAGAAATCATACCGTCAACAATATCTGTTATATGCGCTTCGAGTTCATAATAATCATCATCTTCTTCTTTAATATAAAGCCAAGCCTCACTTCCATCACACACACAAGCAACCCAATACCACTCACCAACTACATAAGAAAAAGATGAGGTAAGGGAGTGAACAGCTGAATCGCTATCCGTAAATTCATAGCTGATTCTTTTATCAATTAATGTAGGAGTAGCGCTATATGCGAAAAAAAGTTTAAATGGGTTATTGTTGACAACATTAGCCGGATGAACTATGCGGTTTCTCATAGCACATTCGATTGTAAAACCACCGGTAAAATCATGGGAATCAATCGGTTTGCTTTGAGTTGAAATGTACATATTATTGTAAAAATTTAACGCGATTTTATTTTCCAATCCCGATTGCGGGATTGTTGCCGCGGGAACTGCTCCAACAGGAGCCGGAAAATACCAGCTTGACATGTCATTTCCGTTACCGGATGAATCTACGTAATAACGATCCAGATTATTTGTGTGGGTCGAACCGTCCGAGCCTTCTTCGAGTCGCCAGTATGCGACTGTTGCCGCATTTACGCTTAAACAAAGCATAACTACAGTAAGTGTTGAGATAATGAAATTTTTCATATCGTTCCTTTTTTGTTATTATGTTCTGTCAAATAAAACAGACAGAATTATTTATAGCATTTTTTTATATGTTTTAGGATGTTTTTTTGTTATCTCTCTTTTTGAGTTACGGGCTTAAGCAACCATTATGTTACAAACGAACAAAAACAAACATCTAATAATGATATGATATCATTTTTAAAAATATATTTCAACCCCCTTAACCTTGTGACGCGAGTTGTCGCGTTATTATCAACATAGATCAATTTTTTCATTATTTTTTCAGTATTGGTTTAAGGTATTTAATATAAGCATCTGCTTGTCTCATCATACCTAAATCACTAAAATGGCATCCATCTACAGTTGCTTCACCATCTGTTCCCAGCATATTTTTATTTGATAAAAAGTAAAGATTTTTGTCACCTTCTTTAATTAATTTCGCATATATTTTTCGTAATATATCACCTTTAGCTGTGGGTAGATCATTGAAATTGGAATCTTCTACAAGAATAATAGGTGTGGTTGGACGGTTTTTTCTGAGTCTTTTAACAAATGGCTCTGCACGTTCAGAAACCATTTTTGGAGTCATATTCCATAAGGGATCTAAAACATAAATAGCCGGATTGAGTTCAGACATTATATCTGCTAACTCTATCTCCATGGTGCCATTGGCTGAAAATCCCATGTTTATGATAGATATACCAAGCTTGCGACCAATTATTGAAGTCGTTATCATTCCCGGTCGTGAAGCGCAACCGCCTTCTGTTATCGAAGTGCCATAGAAAACGATAGAAGGAGTTGGAGAAGATAATTTAGATAAATATTTCCCTTTTGGGATTCCAATTTTAAGTGATTTTAATTCGTTATATGTCGGAAAATATATTACATATTCCTGACTGACCGGTAAAGTAAATTTAACATTGTTAGAAATGCTATGAGGTCGACCATTCGCGCAAAATCTTAATTCACCTTCCTTATTTCTGGCGTATAAATCTATCCCGCTAACACCGGTTGCGGGCATGTGCAGCACAGCTAATTCCGGATTAGTAAGAATCCAATTTACATTAATGGTTTTAGCGTCTGTTTTAAAGCGAACCAAAAAACCTGAAGGAAATTTGCCTAGATTCCATATAGCTTTTCTTACAATTTTTTTAGCTGTAAATGGCAATCGATCATAATCTGAGATAGTATTTGTCCATCCTTTGCCTTCAATACCCAAAAGTGCTGCTTCATACCATACTAACGTCCCGTTAGTATTTAAAACGCCATTTTTAGGATTAATTATATTAGAAGAATAAGCGGTTATTGGCAATATTATTGCTAAACAAACAATTAGGTAAAAAAGTTTAATTTTCATTTTATTTTTTTAATTAATAAAGCATAATTACATTGTCTGCCAATCCCAAATAAATTGGGTTTGCAGATGGAGGGGAAAAGACACTACCTGATTGTAGAAAAAATTGTAGAAATCTCTCAGGATTATGTGAAAAAGGGACGCCACAGACGGCGCCCCTTTAGGAAAATTAAATTATTATTTTCTAAAAGCAAGTAATCCTAATAAACCAATAAAACCAAACGTAAAAGGTTCAGGAACCACTATTCCCCATCTTATTTCATCCATATCACCCTGGAATAAACGAGAAGGAACAAAATAAGAATCTCCAATAATAATATCTGTTATCGCCGGTTGTAATAAACTGGGAACAGTGGTAGTGTTAGTTACATATCCGCCACCATCGTTTCCAACAATTACCTTCACATTATTATTTGACACTGAGAAGCTAAGACGATACCAAACGTTAGAACTAAGAACTTTATTTGACCAAAAGAAATGAGGATTAACATCCATATCGTAAACTATCATTAGTATTTTTCCGGATATATCATCAACATTTCGAATATAAGTTTTAACAGGATAAGTTATAAATACTCCCATATAATTATCGCCTGAAAGGGGAGGCAATCCATTAAATCTAAAGTTTAAATCAATATCCATATTATCTCCACCCGGCCATGCGTTAGTTACAATTATTGAATCATTCCCGTCAAACGCAAGATAATCTCCACCATAAGGAGAGTTAGTTTTGAAGGTCGGCATTGTGGAATCATCTCTTGCAATTCCCCAGTTGTTTGAGGCATTCATAATCGGCGAAACAGCGAGACGTCCGCTTGAATTGTCATCAGGAGTCTGGAAACAATCAGGGTCACTATTAGGCCATTGATTTGTAACAACAGCATCACAGTGTAAAAGTCCGCGATTGAATGAGTTGTCAGTGCAAGGCGGAATCGCGCGATTAATAGTTACGCTGTCACTCGCTTCATCACCGTAAATATTTGTTCCGGTTACGGTAATCAAATTACCGCCGACACCAAGGTTGACATCAATTGACCAGTTGTTTGTAGCCGGGAAACTTTCGCCGGAACCTGTAAGTTTATTTGCCCATGTCATAGTACCAACAACGCTATCGTTTGTGCCGTTGATAGTGTACTGTGTTACATTGTTAGGTACAGTTGTATCGGGAGTAATTATACCGACACCGACCGGCGCTGTTACCATAGCATCTACAGCATCTGCTACCGCTTGATCAAGTGCAGCCTGATCAGTTTCCGGACTTCCTATCCAGGTAATTATACCTTTATCGTCAATTACAAAAACTGTCGGAACGCCAACAACACCGTAATCGTTTCTTGATGAGCTCTCGGAACCGACAATATATTCTATACCATATAATTGCACAAAATTGTTGACAGTTGCATAAGCTTCATCTGAAAGAGCTACTACTGCAACCCCATCGCTTTTATATTTATTGTATAAGTTTTCCATGGTCGGTACAGAACTTTGACAATGCGGACACCATGTTGCAAAAAACTCAAGGACAAGAACATTGCCTTTGAATGAGTTAATATTTAAATTTTGGCTTGATGAGTTAATCCAATGCTGAGCACTAATATCCGGAGCAGGTTGTCCAACAGAAACTGCGAAGATATTTCCGGCGATAATTAAACTAACAATTGCGATAATAACACTTTTCATTTTTGTCTCCTTTTTGTTTGTTAAATTTTTTAATTATTATAAAACACTAAAATTATGAGTACTTTTGATAAATTACCTCCTTGATTATAATTTAAAAAATAACTATTCACATATTTTTTGAGTTATGGATTTAAATGACGGTTAAGGTTGTGTTCTATACAAACAAAATCGAACATTTAGAAAATAATACCATATTTAAAAATATATGTCAACCTTTAATTTCAATCGGACATTTTGGACCCATTTACTGCGTCCCTACAGGACGCTTTTTATGATTTATCATTTTCCCCGCGCTAAAGCACGGGGCTATAGAATTTTGTGGCTTTGCCTAAAACTTCAATATGGTGTTTTGGAAAGAAATACTTAACAAAACTCTTCTTAAAAATCAAATGATTATTTTTTTATAAATTTTTACTGCTTGTTCTATTTTATTTACATAACAAAACTCATCAGTTTGATGCCCTTGTTCAGGTTGTCCCGGTCCTAATATTACAGTTGGTACATTATCATACCAGGGTTGTATTACCGAAGCATCTGTTAAATAAGGTGCTAATGCCGGTAGTTTGGATTCAATCCCTTCTGATTTACAAACCTCATAAACCGTCTGAATAAAAGCATTTTTTTCATCGGTGTAGCAAGCATTAAGAT
>JAOZNZ010000199.1:0-4924 GCA_029933535.1 bacterium
CAGTTTCACGATGTTATTTGCGGAACGTGTCCTAAGGATGCAACCGAAGATTCCCTTAATCGATTTGGCGCAGTAATACATTCAGCTGATGGAATTGCTCATTTTGCGGCAAGAAAAATAACGTCGGATTTTGATACTCGCGCGCCGAAAGGATATGATCGCACAATCGCGGTAAGTTTTGTTAATCCGATACCGCGTGCCCGGAAGATACCTGTTGAGATACACCCTGTGCCGATGGATATACTTAAAGAGCGTCCGAGGATGGCAGATGCCAACGGCAATGAAATAGAGTGTCAGAATATTTTATCGAAGCATAATCCATCTAGCGGAAGTTTAAACAGAATACTTTTTGTGCCTGAAATTCCTGCTTGCGGAGCAAAGTTATATCACGCTGTAAATAGCGATAAGCCAAAATTATCATTCGGAAAATTATCAATCACAAAAAATATTTTAAAAAATAAGCGATGGGAAATTCGAATTGATAAAAAAACAGGCGGCATAAAATCTCTTTATGATATTAAAAATAAAATCGAACTTGTTGAGCGTGGAAAACAACTAAATAAACTTCTTGTTTTAAAAGATTTAAGGGATACCTGGGGATCCAATACAGATAAATTTGATGACGTTATCGGTGAGTTTAAATTAAAATCAATAAAAATTCTTGAAGAAGGACCTTTGAGAGCTTCTTTCGAAATAAAACGTGAATATAATAACTGCCAGACACGGGAAAGAATTTCTCTGTATCGGGATTTCGAATGGATAGACTTCTCAATGGAAATTATTTGGGCTGAGTCTTTTAGAATGTTGAAAGCTTCGTTTCCTTTCGCTCTTAAACAAACAAAATCGCTTTATGAAATTCCTTTTGCAAGTATTGAACGGCCGACTGATGGAACCGAGCAGCCAATGCAGCGCTGGCTTGAAATAAAAGGCAGGAACAAGAAGGACAAAGTTTACAGAGCAGGCATTATTGGCAAAACAATTGGAGCTGCAGATGTTAACGGTGGAGAAATAAGATTAACATTACTCAGGAGTCCGCTTTATGGATATATGAATACCAATGGAATGGATAAAGAAGTAGATTTACCTGTTAATGATCAGGGGCTTCATAATTTTGAATATAGACTTTTTGGAGGAACTCGTGATTTGAATCTTCCTGAAGCGGCTGATGATCTTCATATTCCGAATGAGATCGTTTTTGAGGGTTCTCACAAAGGCACAACGAAAAAGCCTTCTCAATGTATTTCTTGTGAGCCCGAAACAGTTAGTGTTTCCACATTAAAACGAGCTGAAGAAGGCGAAGGATTTATTATTCGATTATATGAAACACGAGGAAAGAAAAACGAGGCAGTTGTCAAAGGACCGCAAGGCTGGAAACCGATAAAGGCCACTTTAAAACCGTTTGAAATCCAGACTTTCCGCTGGAGCAAAGGTAAGAAAGCTGTAAAATGTAATATGCTTGAGCAAAACATTTAATTTTCCAAACACATCAACGAAGTAACACTGTACTCATGTTCAGGCACATAAGAACATATAAGGGAAACAATCTTAAAATAATCGTTCAGCCGGATCTGACTACCACGTTTGACCAGTGGGGGTTTATGCTACGCGTGAAAAACGGTAGCCTGACAAGTGTGGAAGGCTTAGGTGGTATCACCCAACCTGAGGATTGCGTGCCTATATTGCACCCTGATGATCACAGCGTTCGCTGGCGCGAATTTCTCTGGATGCATTACACTGCCGTGCTGCTGACCCTGACTGAATCAATTAAAGCCGAACTTATTTTCCAAACTTGTGGTGGAGAGAGAAGGATAAAGGTGGCTGACCTGACACAGAAAGCCACACGCCTGCAGACAGGGAACAACGGACGGCTGAATGTTGCGCTTTATGTTCCCACCACACAAGGGCAATTAAAGATTACTCCGGAAAAAGTTATCGCCGGCAGCTACGAAAATTTCACAATACAATACGTGGTCGGAAACGCGGGCATCGCCACAGGGGGCAGCCTGTGCATCTTCACACCGTACAGTTCGTGGACTCCCCCTGAATTAGAGGAGCACACTGTTACATTAACCCGTGCCGACGGTTCGGCACATAATGCCGGTATAGAAACCAAACTGGTGCCGCATTCACATCCCGTGTTTGGCTTTTTCTACATGATCCGTGTCAAAACAGGTAAACTGCAGGCAGGTGATGTGATGTGCATTCATTATGGAGCCCGGACCGGCATTTGCGTGCAAACTTATCCCAAAGAGCGGGTTTATTTCACCACGCTAATTGATGCTAACGCCAATGGTATCTATTATCCGTTTCTCTATGAGAACATGCCACGCGTGCAGATTTGCCATGGAGTGCCCTATCGCTTACGCATCGTCGTTCCGATGGTCACCCGACCCGGCGAGGAGTTAATTGTGCGTGGACTGGTGCTTGATGAAAACTATAATCCGGCCCTGCGGGATATTGAAAGTCCTGTACGTCTAAAAATCAAATCTCTGTATCCGGTCAAAAGTGGTCAGAATATTGTCGAATTAGAAACATTCGCTGATGCCGGGGGGCGATTCACGTTTGAAAACGCGCGGATCACTCAAGCAGGTTATTTCGCCATAACTGTCCAAACTGACGGACTGATGTCGGCGACTCTGGTCGTCAAGCGTGCTGAGGGCGAAAGAACCGGACTATATTGGGGATCATTGCATGGTCATTCCGAGATGTCCGACGGTGAATTTAGTCCCGAGGAATATTACCGCTATGGCCGTGACGATGGGCTGGTTGATTTTTGCAGTTTAACTGATCATGACTGGGAATTATTCGAGCATTATCGGAATAGCGTTAAAGGCGGTTTCTCCCACGTCCAACAGTTGGCCGAAAAATATAATGAGCCGGGGCGCTTTGTTACAATTAGCGCTTACGAGTGGATGGGTATTAACCAGGTGGGACATATCAATGTTTATTACAACAACGAGCGAACTGATAACCCGATGTATGTGGGTGAAGTTGCTATCCTCGAACGCACCGATGCTGACACGCCTGAGAAGTTGGTGGAGATTTACAAGGGGCGGGATGATGTGCTGCTTATCCCCCACACCTCTCACGGTACAACCTGGCCGGTCTACGACCCCAAGCTGATGCGTCTTATGGAAATTTATTCCTGTTGGGGATGTTCAGAAAATCATCTTTCGGGGGCAAGCGGCGCACGCGCGGGATTGGAAAAAGGTTTTGAGATGGGTTTTATAGGCGGAGCTGACAGTCATCATGGCAGCCCCGGCCATACCGGTCATCCATCAAAATATCATTGTCTGTCCGACCGTGAAGGTTTCGCGGCGGTATATGCCGATGATTTCACGCGTAGCTCCATTTTTGGAGCCATGAAAATGCGCCATTGCTACGCTACAACAGGCGAACGTATCCTGTTGGAGTTCTCTATTGGTAATCACACAATGGGCCAGTCGGTCACCGTAGAATCAGTTTGTAAGATGGCCGTGCGAGGCGTAGCCGGTGGTACTCAACCCATAACGAAAATTGAGCTGATCTGCGATGGCAAACCTGTGACCGAAGGACGGGTTAACGGTCTTATGGGATTCCTTGAGGAGGAAATCTCACCTCTACCGGGCAAACACTACTATTACCTGCGCGTAACTCAAGAAGACAGCGAGATGGCTTGGAGCAGCCCAATCTGGTTATCAACCTGAAGTGCAAACTTTCTGCAAGGGCAGGAAAAAGTCTGTAAAAATTAAAATTAATACTTTATTACAATGGAAAATAATCCCGAAATAATCGTTGCCGGACATTTGTGTTTAGATATTATTCCCGGCTTGCAAAATATTAATATTCAACAGCCGGAAGATTTTTTTGTGCCGGGTAAGCTGGTAGATTCTTCACAGGCGGAAGTAAGTACCGGAGGATGTGTAAGCAACACCGGACTTGGTCTTACCAAGATTGGAATTAAAACCGCTTTAATGGGAAAAGTAGGAGAAGATTCATTTGGACAAATAGTAAGATCGCTTATTAAAGACGACTGGGGAATAACTGATGGAATGATAGTTGATGAAAATTCCGTAACGAGTCATACTATAGTAATTTCTCCTAAAGGATATGATAGAATGTTTCTTCATTGCCCGGGAGCGAATGATACTTTTTGCGCAGATGATATTGATTTTAATCTTGTATCAAAAGCAAAACATTTTCATTTTGGTTATCCGCCGTTGATGAAAAAAATGTACATTAATGACGGAGAAGAACTTGTTAAAATTTTTCGCCGTGCCAAGGAATGCGGCGTAACAACTTCACTTGACATGGCATTACCGGACCCTGATTCCGAAAGCGGGAAAGTGAATTGGAAGAGAGTATTAGAAAAGATTCTTCCTTATGTTGATATATATCTTCCCAGCGCTGAAGAAATATTATTTATGCTTGACAAGGAAAGATTTGTTCAATATCAAAATAAAAGTTCAGGCGATAGTATTCCGTTGTTTACAGGTGATGATCTTCATAATATAAGCAGTTCTTTATTGGATATGGGTGCAAAAATTATTGTGATTAAATGCGGTCACCGGGGCTCATATATCCGTACAGCAAATAAAGAAAAATTATCACATATTAATACCGGTTTTTTTAATGTTAATGAATGGACAAATAAAGAACTGTGGCAGCCCGCATTTACAATTAATGTACGCCCAAATACAACAGGGAGCGGTGATGCTACAATAGCAGGTTTTCTCGCGGCATATATTAAAGGATGTTCAGCCGAAAAATCAATATGTTATGCTAACGCGACAGGCGCATGCAGTGTTACAGCGCCGGGAGCTTTGACCGGCATAGTGACATGGGAAGAATTAACAGAGCGTATTGACTCCGGTTGGGAGTCATCATTTTTAGAAGTAGAGGGTAAAAACTGGGAAAGGTCAGGCAATATTTGGTTCTGTTTATC
>JAOZNZ010000199.1:5024-6385 GCA_029933535.1 bacterium
ATGAAAAATTATTTTATCAAAAAACAGACTTTACTAAACAGCAGAATAGTTATCAAAACTATTGTTTCCATTGTATCCATTTTAACATTTACCGCATCCGCACAAAATATGATTTATCAAATGCCTACTGAAAAACTGCAAACTAAATGGTTTACCGCAGAAAATTTTAACGCTGAAAAAGGTAAAGGCGGACAATCTAAATACGGTAGAAAAGGCTCACCGCTTGTTTGGTTAAAACCCGGTGAACCGGTTGTTATTGCAGATATAAAAGGTAGTGGTACAATTAATAGAATGTGGTTCACTCTTTGGAAACGAGAGGCAAGAGATTTACGGGGTGTCAAACTTGAGATTTACTGGGATGGAGCCAAGAAACCTGCTGTTCAAGTTCCATTCGGTGATTTTATGTGTCAAAGTCTTGGAACAATGTCAACGTTTGAAAATATTTTCTTCTCTTCGCCTGAAGGTCGATCATTCAATTGCTTTATTCAAATGCCGTTTAAAAAATCCGCTAAAATATTACTTATAAATGAAAACGATGAACAGAATGCTGTGTACTATGATGTCGCATGCACTATCGGTGAAAAACATGACAATAATATGCTATACTTTCATTCAGGTTGGCAACGTGACCAAAGCACCAAAATGAGGGAAGATTTTACTATTTTACCTAAAGTTGAAGGCAAGGGAAAATTTCTCGGATGTCATTTAGGAGTAATTCAAAATCCAGCTATGGATAATTTCTGGTGGGGAGAAGGTGAAGTGAAAATATATCTTGACGGCGATACTAATTTCCCTACCTTGTGCGGCACGGGTACTGAAGATTATATTGGCACAGGTTATGGACAGGGAAAATTCGACCATCTTTATCAGGGAAATCAATATCTTTCAGAAGAAAAAAACAAAAATGGTTTCTACAGATTTCATGTGCCGGATCCGGTTTATTTCTATGAAAATATCAGCGTCGATATTCAGGTTATGGGCGGCGGAAAATTCTCGCAGTTTCTTAAAACTATGGATAAAAACCCGAAAATAAAACTTATGAAAACAGGTAAAGGTGGAGAATTTTATTCCCGGGATGAACTCGAAGGAAATCCAGGCGATTCAACCGTTGAACGTGAAGGTGATGATTTTTGCGCTACTGCTTACTGGTATATGAACAGCCCTACAAACAGTTTACCTCCACTCGTTTCTTACAAAGAAAGAATCTCCGGATTAAAGTAATCAAAGCATCTTGCTTTGAGTTTTTCTTTTAATTATAGGTTGCTCAAAAAGGGGCGATCGACACAAAATGTTGATTGTTATTAACAAAAATTATATTCCGTACCTAACGGCACGGGGGTTTGTGTTGTTTTTGTTTCTAC
>JAOZNZ010000200.1 GCA_029933535.1 bacterium
AATTTCTACTGCCGGCCGACCGATACTGTAATAATTCAAGCCATGTTCTTTCATTTCTTCAAGTTCGTATTGATTTCTGCCGTCAAAGATCACAGGATTTTTAAGCTGCTCTTTAATTAGTTTGAAGTCCGGACTTCTAAACTCGCTCCATTCAGTAATAAGAATTAGCGCATCAGCATTATTCAACACTTCATCTCTTGAATTCAAATAAGAAATTTTATCACCAAAAATCGCTTTTGCTGTTTCAGTGGCTACAGGATCAAAAGCTTTAATTTCAGCTCCAGCAGCAAGCAACTCATTTATTATAACAATTGACGGCGCTGCACGCATATCATCTGTTTTCGGTTTAAATGCGAGTCCCCAAACAGCGAAAGTTTTTCCTGATAAATCATCCCCAAAATAATTTTTGACTTTATTAACAAGTACTTTTTTCTGATTTTCATTTACCGCCTCTATCGCGTCAATAAGAAGCGGCTGATATCCATTCTCTTTTGCTGTTGCTGCAAGCGCCTGAACATCTTTTGGAAAACATGAACCGCCATATCCAACTCCCGGAAATAAAAACCGCCTGCCGATTCGCGAGTCATGTCCCATTGCCAGACGAACATTATGAACATCCGCATCAACTCTGTCACAAATATTAGCCACTTCGTTCATAAAAGAAATTCTTGCTGCAAGCATTGCGTTAGAGGCGTATTTACACATTTCCGCCGAGCGGTTATCCATAATTAAAGTTTCCGCCCCTGTTCTTGTAAACGGTGAATAAAGTTCATGCATTATTTCTGCAGCTTTTTTGCTTGATGCTCCAATAACTACCCGCTCAGGTTTTAAGAAGTCATCTAACGCGGCTCCTTCTTTCATAAATTCAGGATTAGAAACTACATCAAATGGCTGATCAGTTACGGCACTAATTTTTTCACGCACTTTATCTGCCGTACCGACAGGAACAGTACTTTTATTCACAATAATTTTATAACCGTCCATAAATTTACCGATTGATTCAGATACAGCATATACCGCGCTTAAATCCGCACTGCCGTCCTCTCCGGGCGGTGTGCCGACAGCGAGAAAAATAATGTCTGATTTTTTTACAGACGATTCAATGTCTGTTGTCGGCTGTAATCGTCCGGCATTAAGATTTCTCTGAACGAGTTCAGTCAATCCCGGTTCATAGATAGGAATTTTTCCATCAAGTAAATCTTTTATTTTAGTTTCATTATTATCAACACAAATTACAGAATTCCCGCTTTCCGCGAAACAAGTTGCCGCGACAAGTCCTACATATCCGGTACCAATAATTGCAACGTTCATATTTTTTCCTTTTTATTTATTTTAATTATTTTATGTTAAGCAATAGTTAGTTTTCCCAACCCTTTTTTCTCAATTTGCTGAAATGTATCAGTAAATTCTAATAAAGCTGTATTTGTGTTTGAAAAGAATTTTATTTTCATTTTTTTCTTCTTTATAATTTCTGTTCTGTCAAATAAAATAGACAGTAACGAAGTAACGCTGTACTCACGTTCATTCGTTATAATGCCCTTTATTTATCGTACTTCAGGGCATTTTTTTCTTTCTCCCCCTATTTTGCCGCAAAGCGGCTTAGGCGTATAGCCCCGTGCTTTAGCGCGGGGATATAATAAACAAAGTCTATCCGCCCGAAAAGGGCGGAGGAATTAATCAAATGTTTTGGATCCGTTTACTGCGTCCCTACAGGACGCTTTTTGTGATTTCATCATTTTCCCCGCGCTAAAGCACGGGGCTATAAAACTCTGTGGCTTCGCCACATTTTAAAGTTAACCCTTTTCATTTTTTTATTATTCTCAAAAATCTTCTTTTGCCTACTTTTATTACAAATTCTTCCTTATCAGGTCTCACAATTGAAATTCCCGATACTTTCTCTCCGTCAATCGATACGGCGCCCTGCTTAATTAATCGTCTGACTTCTCCACCCGATGGAGCCATTTTTGTTTCGGTAAGAATTTTCAGAAAATTGAGTTCTTTTTCTTCTTCTGCAAGTTTAAATTCAGGAATATCATCAGGCAGGTTACCTTTCGAAAAAACTTTCTCAAATTCCGCGCGGGCATTTTTAGCGGTTTCCTCATCGTAATATTGAGAAATAATATTTATCGCAAGATTTTTCTTTACATCCATCGGATGAAGTTTACCGCCTGCAATATCCTCTTTCATTTCAGAAATTTTAACCAGAGGTATTTCCGTAAGCAATTCATAATACTTCCACATTAATTCATCACTTATCGACATTAATTTCCCAAACATATCATTCGGTGCATCGGATACACCAACATAATTCCCATAACTCTTCGACATTTTTCGTACACCATCAAGTCCTTCAAGCAAAGGCATCGTGATGCAAACCTGGGGTGCCTGCCCTGCATCACGCTGTAAATCACGGCCAACCATTAAATTAAATGTCTGATCGGTTCCACCAAGTTCAACATCCGCTTTTATCATTACCGAGTCATATCCCTGCATAAGCGGATAAACAAATTCGTGAAGATAAATCGGTGTTCCCGCGGAATATCTGTTAGAGAAATCTTCTCTTTCAAGTGTTCGCGCAACAGTAGATTTTGAGAGCATGGTAATCACATCCAGGAAATTCATCTTCTTGAACCAATCACCATTATAGCAAACTTCAAGCTTTTCAAGGTCTAGCACTTTGCCTGCCTGCTCAAGATAAAATTCAGCATTCGCGATTACATCTTCTTCAGAGAGCTGTGGACGCGTTTTGTCCCTGCCGGACGGGTCACCTACTTGCGCGGTATACGAACCGATAATAAGAACAGCCTGATGCCCGAGATCCTGGAACTGCCGTAATTTTCTTAAAACGACTGTGAAACCAAGATGCAGTTCACCTGCTGTCGGGTCAACACCGAGTTTAACTCGCAGTGGATTATTTTTTTTAATTTTTTCACGCAGTTCTTTTTCTTCGCAAATTTGAACAACACCACGTTTAATTATTTTAATTTGTTCGTCAATAGATTTCAAGTTACAATTTCTCCGTTTGAATTATATACAGTCTTGAGATTATAGCAAAATAACGAAATAATGTAAAATAGAAAAGTAGCACAAGCTTGTGGAGGGATGGAGGGACGCTGTCCCCAGCGTCCTAATTGGAGTAGTGGAGTAGTGGAGTAGTGGAGTAGTGGAGTGGTGGAGTGTAGTGGAGTGGTGGAGTGTAGTGGAGTGGTGGAGTGTGGTGGAGTGGTGGAGTGGTGGAGTGGTGGAGTGGCGGAGTGGTGGTGAAGTGGCAAAAGCTGTTATCTCAAACATTTGCAAAATCTTTTGGAGTGCATTAATAAAGTCGCGTTAAAAATTTTGCGAAATATTAAGCGGCATTTAATGCGGCTGTTGCTTTAGCAACAGAATTACCCGAAAATAATATTAAATAACGAAATAAACGTTCACATATCAGTTTAGATCATCGGGCGCTTCGCGAAATACCAAATCAAAAGTCCAAAATCTAAAATCCAAAATAACACCGGCTCGGGAATCGGGATTACGCGCAATCGAGCTTTAAGGTCGGGATAAGTTCCGTTATTTTTCCCAATTAAAATCATTGCCGTATTTGTGGTAGTGGTAGTTATTCTGAACGAAACAATCCCTCCAATCTCAACATTTTCCGTCATTTGAGTTTGAGAAATATCAAGATCAACTGTGTGAGAAATAAATGTTGCTTCACTTGTAAATCCACCGACAGAAACCAAATTATTTGTGTATAAAAATTCATTGGTGTAAACAAGAGAATTATCATCCCAGGAATTGTCAGGGGTGTAACTTACGTCAATTCCTCCCGGAGAAATCCAGCTGTAATTATCACCTTCCTGAAGCAGAAGCTCAAGACCGTCAACCTGCCATCCCGAACCATACATTGCGTCAAAATTTGTTTTAACGGAATACATATCAAATTCCAGCCATGTATTTGCGTGGCAGTTAGAAGTGCCGTAAAAAATATCTGATGATTCAACTTTTAGAAGTGTGTGGGTGTTATGAACTTTATTCGATTCATATACAATAACATAAGTGTCTTCATCAACAAACTCAAAATCTTTTTCCGGAGGTGAATCTCCATAACGGGAATTTTGATAACTCGGCGTGCCGCCATCCTCATTGTCACTTGCAAGCCAGGAAGAAGCGAGACTGTTGTCAATCAATGGGTCACGCAGTTCAAGAGACGATCCCTGCCCGTCTGCTTTTGATGGCCATGGATATGAATCTTCATATTCTACCGCATTTACAAGTTGACCAAGATTATCCCGGAGTTCAATCATTTCTCCGCTGTTATTCAAACCGTTAAAAGTATTTGTTGCCCAGCCGTTAGAAGTAAACTCACCGATAAATTTTGAGGGATCTGCTGATAAATGATAAGGAATTACAGCATTTGTGTACATGCAAATCACGGCATAATCACCTGTCACGATAATGTGAGATGTTAATTGAGTATAATCAATCCCCAAACTGAAATAATATCCGAGAAGCTCAACTGAGGAAGTACCCGCGTTATAAAGTTCAATATATTCTCCTTCCTGCGATCCCGGCGGATTATACATTATTTCATTAACAATAATTTTTGCCTGTGAGATTGGAGCATAAACAGTGTTCTGAATTCCTGGTGTGCCGCTTGGAATGGCGTTTGTGCTTGCAAGCCAATTATAACCATTGTTATTTTCGAGCAAGGGATTTATTAATTCTAGCGATGGGCCATCTCCATCCGGTTCTTTTGGCCATGGAGCGGAATCATTATATTCAACAAAGTCTATTTGATTTGAATCCGAATCACGTAAATCAATTGGTTCTCCTCCATTGTTCAAACCGTAGCCGCTCCACAAATAAACGGCATCTGCGTTAGCAAGGGAATTAGAATAAGTATTCCAGAGCTCATTTATTTTTTCGGCAATAATGACATATCCGTCAGGAGAAATAACAGAATCATTGGGGAAAGTAAAAGTTACACCTTCTTCAAAATACCAATTTGAGAGAGAGACAGATACATCACCGGAGTTATATATTTCAATATATTCGTTTGTATCTATTCCTGCTTCAGGCGGGTTATACATAATTTCGTTAATAACGACATCCGCGAAAGAATAGGAGGCAAGAAAAAACACTGAAAAAATTAAAAATATTTTTTTCATAACGGGCTCCGAGGTTAATTAGACACGAATTATGGATACAATAAATTTTATGACACGAATTAATACATTTTTTTTAACCACGAATGGACACAAATAAACACGAATTGAATATAATTTTTATTAATAATTAATTAATTTGTCAATAAATCACTTTAATTCTAATTAATTTTATTTTATAAACGTTTGTTGTATTATTAGTGTTAATTCGTGTCCATTCGTGGTTAAAATTTATTTTTGTGGTCATTCGTGGTTAAACTATTAGTGTCAAAAATATTATTTACGAATTTTCAGCAGTGCCGCTAATCCAAAAATTATCAATCCTATACCAAGAGGTTCGGGAAGAACCTGGTCGGTATTAATTATTCCCGGTGTCTGAAGAGCATTTTCCCAATTAAAATCCGGTTCATCAATTCCGGTGCCGGTTTTTGAAAGCGTATTGCTTAAAGTGGATGCATCATCAAGAGGAGTCACATCATTTGGCAATCCATATTCATAATATACAGCTGACTTGCACTTATAAGCTAAGAAATGTATTTGAGTGTCATCTGCTTTTGCTATCCGAATACCATAATCATCACCGGAATGTTTAATGGTGCTTGCCATTGTTTCATCAGTATTTGGGACATCCGAGGAAGAACTACCTGCGAGAACATAAAAGCCAAAACCATCTATTTCATTTGTGAAAACGAAAGAACCTATTTCTGTTCCAACTGTCCATTCATAATAATTACTTCCGTTATAACCGGTAAGCAATTGAACTTTCCATCCTGTAATATCAGTTCCCGCAATTCCGCAAAGTTCAATGAATTCCTCGTTATCATCTCCGGGATCATTTGCGCCAACTTCATTAATCCATACAGCAGGAACAGGTGGCGGAGTGGCTGACGATTCGCCAAACATATCAAAATTGACGGTTTGATTTGACGGATCACTTGTATTGAACTGATAAATTATAGAATTAGAAATACCGGCTACACTTCCCGGCGTATAAACAAAACTGAAGTTTGTTTCCTGCTTTGGCGCGAGAGTAAAGTCAGCGATGGAAGTTGGTGAAAATTTATCCGTATCGCCTGATGTGGCAGAAAAACCTGTAACAGTTAAATTTGATAGTTCGCCACCGTTCCTGAAGTTCAATTCCATTGTCCTCGTATAGTCCGGATATACAATTCCGAAATTCAATTCCGGATACGGTACAAGCCAAAGATATGGGTCACGGGT
>JAOZNZ010000201.1 GCA_029933535.1 bacterium
TGGATAAAGCAATTCCGACAATACTATAAATTGTTATGTTATTGTTTCTGTGATTTTTTGGCAAGTTGTTTAAGAAATGTTCTATAACCAGTAGCCATAATCCTCTCGCGATCATGTTTACTTATATTTATATTTTGAGCTGTATTTGCTATTTGTATCGCTTTGTCATATTTGCCCATTTTTGCATTGACTTCACAAGCTGTAAAAAGCACAGAACGATTAAGCTCTTTTATATCCGGAGCATTTGAATGCTTATCAATCCATTTTTTTAGTTGTTTATTAATTGTTAAACATTTTGTGTATTTATTTTGAATATCATATAAAAATTGCAAATTCTGAAGAGCATTTTTTTTTACATTCGCCAATTCCGATGTTTCCGGTAATTCTTCTACTAATTCTATTACATTAAGTAATTTATCTTCTCCATCCTTAAATTTATCGTCTCCATCCTTAAACTTACACAAATTGAAAGTAATAATCCGACCACTAAAATATGATGCCAATGCACGAATATCTGGTGGTACATTTTCGTTTTCTAATATTTCAAGAACTTTTAATATTCTTTCTCCATCTAAATTATATTTAACAGCAAGTTGAATGATCTCTATAAGTTTATAAGAATCAAGGTATGTAAGATCAACAATATCATTACTAGTAAGTGGTCTGGTAATATCAAATATTTTATTAGCCGCATCTTGAAAATTTGCAATCCCCGGCATAACCGTTTGTTCTTCTGTTAGTCGTTCAACATTTAGTTGCGCAAGAAAAAGTTCTGTTCTTTCTTCAATGCTAGAATTTTTATCATAGTGCCAGAAGTCAGAAACTATATTGGTAACTTTATTTAAATTAGCAAATGATGATAATGTATTATTTGTGACAATTAATTGTAGAGAGTTAATATTATATATACCATTTGAAAATATTGATGGTTTATGAATTATTTTCCTATTATATTTAATATCATTACTACAAGAGCTCATTTCTTTTGAGTTATTCTTATCACATCCTATAACAATAAATATAGTGCAAGCAAATGTAATTATAATTTTCATCTTAATTAAAAATCCTTATTAAAGTTTTTATTTTCTTGTTCAGCTGTCTTTATGTCCATTAATGTTTGCTGAATGCGTGTAGTATCTCCAGTACGCCCACGCGACATACATTGTTTTTCAATTTGCGTTAACCATTGATAGTAATCATCTAATATATTAGTTTCTACATTATCAATAAAACTATTAAGGAATTTGGCTTCAAAGGTTGGATATCTTGCTTGACTACCCAATCGACCTCTTTTTCGCCACGCAGTTAGCATTGCTTCAAATGATTTATTAGTTTCTCCAAGATTGGCATATATATGAGCTATTTTAAAATAGTGGCCTGATTGTTTATGTTTTGAATCCAACAATTCAAGTGCTTCATGATATTTCCCCTGTACCATATATTTGCGTATTGTTTCTTCTTTCTTTCCATAAAGTTTATACCAATCTGCAGCTTCCGACCACGATATACCTATATTGGCTAGCATACCATATATTTTAGAAGCTTTGAATATCTGATTAAAGCGTTCCAAATCCTCATTGCTCGCCCAACTAAATAATTCTAAAGGGTAACCAAAATTATCTCGTGCATCGGGATTAGATATATAACTTAAACCCATAACAGTGATTTTAAACGCTAATTCCATTTTTCCCGCAATCACACATGTCTCACACCACTCTCCATATGCACTAATGGAGCAATTATATGCAGCACGCATATCTGTTGTTCGTTGAAAATATTTTTGATAACATTTATTAGCCTTTTCCGCATTGCACTCATTCGAACACAAGTATAAATGTACTTTTTTCGAATAATAATCAGCCAATATTGGATGTGCTTGCGGCAAACTTTTTATTGCCATTTTTACATCATATTTATTACGCTGTAAATCATTGGAAGCTTTGCGATAAAGTTGTAACGTCAGCTCTGCCGAGCGTATTGATTCATCCAATTCAAACATTGAAGTTTTAGGTTTAAAATGAGGACCTATATGTAAGTCACAAAATATAGAACCCATATTTGCAGCATTTGCGAATGTAGTCCCATCGTATTCTAAATTCGCAAATATACCGGTAGCCATTTGATAAGCCAAAAAATAATTTGTTCTGGCAGTTTTATAATCTTTGTTTTTTAATTTCCAGTCGGCAAACATTAATAAATCTTCCAAAATAATTCCCGGCGTCTTTTCCATATTTCCAGACTTATCAATTTTACGATTTGATGATTTGGATATTTTTTTCTTCTTCACCGGATACCGATTACCGGATACCGAATACTTATTTTCATTCTTGAAAATACTGCCTCCGGCAGCGATCTGCCTCCTAACCTCATCAATCCGTTCTTTAACCTTTTTCAAATCATCTTCTGAATCAAGGAAATCATACACTTTACAGAATAATGTTCGCGCGTTGCAGAGAAACGCAAGATATTCTTCATCACCTGCTTTGGCTCGCGCATCAACTATCGCACAGCCAAGCAGATTATAAAACCATTTTACTTCATCATCATCTGCACGCATTATATTGTTTAAAAATTTGTCAACGAGCGGATCTTTTACACCAAGATTATTGTCAATACCGAGTTTTGATATTCCGGTAAGAAGTTTTGAAAATCCTTCACGGTCTTTGCGGGAATAGAAGAGGATTTGTCCATAATTGGCAATCTCGGGTTTGGTTAAACCACCCCGCCCTTCGGGCACCCCTCCTAAAACAGGAGGGGAATTTAAAGCCCCCTTTCCCCCTTTAGAAAAGGGGGAATTACCTTCACACTTTCGCACTTTCTCACTTTCTAACTGTTCCAAGTGTTGGAACAAAAAAATTACTTCCGGATAATCACCGATTTCATTTGCTCTCTGAATTAAAGCTCTGTCAATTGCAGCTTGCAGTTGTAAATCATCCCCGGCTTCGAGGAACGCGTTGTCAAGCCAATCTTTGGCATCCATATATCTACCGGAAGCAAGACATGTTCTGCCGATACCGAGATAAATTTCCACACGCGGTAAGGGGTAATTAAAACTTTTATCTTTGTCTATGCAAGCAAGTGAGTTTTGATAACAACGATAAGCGAATGGTATATCCCCACTTAATTCGTTTGCATAACCAAGCAATGCATAATAAACAAAACCTTCCCGGTAACCGTTTGTAACTTCAAACCGCCAAGGGAAGGGGCCAACGCTTAGTGCTTTAAGCTTGGATTGGGGAGAACCACCCCGCCCTATCGGGCACCCCTCCCCGAGGGAATACTCGGGATGTGCCACCTTTGTAAGGCGGGGAGTCTTTTGGATTTCTTCTGCAATATCTTTGCAGGAGGAGAGTTTGGCGAGATCAAGTGTATGCGCAAAGTCATCAGTAGCAAAACAATTAAGATTGAAAAGCAAAATGATTAACAGCAAAATAATTTTCTTTGACAAAATCATTATTTTTATTTATTTAAATCATTTAAATCGTGATAATCCGTGCCCGAAATTCTCCGGGTTTTCAAAAATTCGTGTCAGTTTTTTATATCCTCAAATATTATTTCCATTTTTGACCTTTGGCAGCTTTCTTATATTCTTTTAAAGCATCTTGACAATTTGGCAAGCGCTTCGCGAAACCGAATAGAAACACTCGCTTGCCAATGTGCTGAACGATACACGAAATTGAGGAATTTGTGAATGCTTTTTTTTTATGGCTTCTCCTGAATTAAGACATTACGCAAGTATAATATCACATTATTTTCTAAACGTCAAGTGGCTTGCCGAAAGTGCATAGAAATTTCGGGATTGATCATGAAAGCGTTTGTGAGTTCGCAGACGGGGACGTCCGCGCGATGTAAATAAAAGTCGGGTATCTCCTGACAAATCGCATTCGATTTGACAAATACAACATCTTCAGTTTTTTAAAAAAGGGAGAATTGCTTTAGTTAACTTTCAGGATTCAGATATGCCAGACCCTTTTCGAGCAACCACTAATTAAAGATATTTTGCCTGAAAGGCAAAAATGAATCAGCATTCTGATTATTTGTTTGACAATTGCAAGATTTTTTGTTATAATTATAATATACTTTTATATAATGTTTTGTTAACAATCAATGAGACAATAAAATGGCTAAATATGGAACTATAAGAGAATTGCAGGCTCAGGCTACCAGTCTTATCTCTTCAACAAACGATGGCGAACCATTGATAATAACTACTCGCGGTAAACCTGTAGCAATACTTACAGCAGTTACTCCTGAAGAAGCGGATACGGTTGCAGTATTTATGGAAAAGATGCGTTCATATCAGGCATACAAAAAGTTACAGAAACAAGCTGAAAGTCAAGCAGATCAGAATCCTTCTCAAAAAGAAATTGACGGTATAATCAATAAAATTCGCAGGAATCATGATTAAAGTTGTTATTGATACAAATGTTCTTGTTTCTGCCATCTGGAACCCGATGGGTTCGCCTGCAAAAATTATTGAAGCTGTTTATGCGGGAACACTTGAACCAATTATTTCTGAACAGATTTTACAAGAATATTCTACAGTACTTAAATACAAAGAATTTAATTTTCAACCAAATATTGTTAATCAAATGTTAAACTATTTCAGAGTTTTTTTGCTGCCATTACCTCCTGAAAACACTTCAATTAAGTGCAGTGATCCCGATAACACAAAATTTCTATCTGCAGCGATTGCCGGTAACGCTTCTTATTTAATAACGGGAAATAGGAAACACTTCCCGCGAAAAGTTCCGGGACTATCAATTATTAATCCTCATGAAACATTAAATATTATCACTACTTTCCGGTAAAAAATGAAATGATAATAAATTCTATATAAATTAAATATTTTTCTTCTCGCTAAGGCGCAAAGCTCGCAAAGAAATAAAAACAGAAAATAAAGAACTTTCATTCAACTTTTTTTTTTGATTACTATCGGTATCTTTTTTAGAATTAATTGACTTAAAGCTTTGCGAGCTTCGCGCCTTTGCGAGAGAACTCTTTAACTCGATGCGAGAAATAATAAAATGACTGAAAATGAAATTGCAAAAGAAATTGTAGATGCTGCGTACAAAATTCATAAAATATTAGGTCCGGGATTACTTGAGTCTGTTTATGAAACCGTTCTCGCATACGAACTTGAAAAGCGTGGGCTTCAAGTGAAACGTCAAGTGCCCATTAAAATAAGATTTGAGGACATAGTTTTTGATGAAGGATTTCGTGCTGATCTTCTTGTAGAAGACAAAGTAATCACCGAATTGAAATCAGTTGAAAAAATAAGGCCTGTTTATAAAAAGCAACTCTTAACACATTTGCGATTAAGTAATCGCAAACTTGGATTATTAATAAATTTTAATGAAGAATTAATTAAGAACGGAATAACTAGAATAGTTAATGGATTAGAAGAAGAGTATTATTAAAAAACTTTGCGAGCTTGATCGTGGGAATACACGTTACTTCGTTAGGCGCCTTGGCGAGAAAAAAGAACTTTTATAAAATTTAACCGGATAGTAGTTAAATATTTTAGATAAATGGACAAAATAAAAAAAACAATTCAGGAAAAAGTTTATCAAACACCTTTTATCGATACTCATGAACATCTCTGCGAAGAAAGTGAACGATTAGAGAAATCAGGTAATGATGATTGCTGGATGGATATGCTGCGACCTTATCTCGGCGATGATCTTGTTTCCGCAGGGCTTAGTCAAAGTGAATTTGAAAGAACCTGGCTATCGGAAACTCCCCTATCAGAAAAATGGGGAATTATTTCACCGTATTGGAATTATGTGAAAAATACCGGTTACGCTAAAGCTATTCTTATTTCTTTAAAAAAATTGTATGATGTTGATAATATCACCCGCGATAATCTTGATCTCATACAAGAAAAATATCTTAAATTAAAAAAGAAAGGTTTCTATAAAACCGTTCTGAGAGATGTCGCAAATGTTAAGTCGTGCCAGGTGAACAGTCTTGCAGGTAAACTTTTTTGCGAGACTGAATATCCTGATTTGCTGAAACAGGATATTTCGTTCGTTCCAATGTTCGTCGATAAAGATTCTGTTCTCGGCGAAAGTATTTCCGGGTTCAGCGCACCAACAGGGATTAAAGTTAATAATATTGATGATTGGTACGCGGTGATTGATTGGTATTTTGAGAAATACGGCAAAGTTGCCGTAGCGGTAAAATCGCAGAATGCTTACAATCGCGAAATGGATTACGAAAGGGTGTCGAAAGAAAAAGCAGCACCGATTTTTCTGAAAAGACTGAACGAAGAAACGATGGCTGCAACTGAAAAAAAAGCTCTCGAAGATCATTTGTTCTGGTATGCAGTCGATAAAGCAACTGAATATAATCTTCC
>JAOZNZ010000202.1 GCA_029933535.1 bacterium
CTTTTCACGGCCACAAGAAGTGGAAAATTATTTCTTATCAGAGGATTGGATTGCATTTCAGCAAAGCACTAATGTTGCTCATGAATTCAGTACAAACATCGAACAATCAATCCCTGAGGAGGAATTTGCAGGAAATTCAGGAATACCATATAGCGAACTTCATCCTGAAAAAAGTATAGTTTTTTTTACCGGGAAATATTCAAGGTCAATGCAGAAAGATTTAGCGACTTATGGAAATATAATTACTAACTTATTAAAGCAAGCGTTAAACGGTAATTCTCAATCCGCAGAAATATTAACCGGGAAATATTGGGACGCGAACTGTGCTGCAACATTTGTTGCTGATAAAGCCTTCGAAGATGCTTATAAAAAAGATATACAGCAGTTAGAGAAAAATTACGCGATGTTGACAAATCATCCGGCGTCACTCATCTTTACATCACGCAGCGTTGAAGCCATACCGTCAATTGAGAATCGTCTGGCAACATATTACTTATATAATAAAAAAGCAAGGGATTTAAAAAAGGTGAAATACTTATCAGAAAAACTTACTCGTGGCCGTTCAGGGAAACTATTTTTAATTCACCCAAAACACCCCCATGCTGTTCAATGCTATGATCATGTGAGACGGTGGTACAAAAGTCACCTGGAATCATTACAGGAAGAAAAATAAGAACCTCCCTGCCCTATCGGGCACCCCTTCCCGAGGTGAATACTCGGGATGTACCACATTGGTAAGGAGGGGATTTTGGGAAATTATGGATTTTCCAGAAGAAATAATTAAAACATGTTTATTCCAACTACAAAAAATGAAATAAAAAAAATCGGCTGGGATGCGCTGGACGTGATCCTCGTTTCCGGTGACAGCTATATCGACAGCCCTTATGTAGGAACGGCAATTATAGGAAAAATTCTGATGAAAGCAGGATTTCGTGTCGGTATTATCGCTCAACCGGATATAAAATCTGAAAAAGATATTACGCGTCTCGGTGAACCGGAACTTTTTTGGGGAGTTAGCGGCGGCTGTATAGATTCAATGGTCGCGAATTATACGGCATTGAAAAAATTTAGAAAATCCGATGATTATACCCCTGGCGGAATGAATAACCGCCGTCCTGACAGAGCTGTACTCGCCTATTCAAATCTTATCCGCCGTTATTTTAAAAATACTGCACCAATTGTTCTCGGCGGTGTCGAAGCAAGTTTAAGAAGAGTTGCTCATTACGATTATTGGTCAAATAAAATCCGTCGCTCAATACTTTTTGACGCTAAAGCGGATTATCTTGTTTACGGAATGGCTGAACGAGCGGTAGTTGAGCTTGCGGAAAGTTTATCAAGGAATAAATCTGCCGAAAAGGTTCGTGGAATTTGTTTTATTTCAAAAGAAAAGAATGAAAATTTTATCGAGCTGCCAAGTTATGAAGAAGTCTCCAAAGACAAGAATAAGTTTTCGGAAATGTTTTTAGCATTCTCAAAAAATAATGATCCTCAAAGCGCGAAAGGTTTGGTTCAAAAACACGATAAAAGATATTTAATACATAATCCTCCGGCAAAATATTTGACTACCGAAGAACTTGATGCGGTTTATGATCTTGGATTTGAGAGGTCACAGTCACCTTATTATGAAAAATCCGGGAAAGTAAAAGCTCTGGAAACAATTAAATTTTCAATCTCAACTCATCGCGGCTGTTACGGTCAATGCAGTTTCTGTTCTATAGCTGTTCATGAAGGCGCAACGGTTAGATGTCGCAGCGAGGAATCGATAATAAGAGAAGCGCGGGAGATAATTTCGCTGCCGGATTTTAAAGGTTATATAAATGATGTCGGCGGGCCAACGGCAAATATGTACGGTTGTGAATGTGAAAAGAAAATCAATACTGGAATTTGCAACGAGAAAAATTGTTTGACTCCGGTAATTTGTCCGCAGATGAATACAAATCACAATCGACAAATTTTGTTGTTGGAAAAGTTAAGAAAACTGCCGGGTGTAAAAAAAGTTTTTGTGGCATCAGGAATAAGATATGACATGATTTTTTCCGACAAAATTTCCGGAGAAAAATACTTATGGGAAATCGTTGAACATCATGTCTCCGGCCAGATGAAGATAGCGCCTGAGCATACAGAAGGCAAAATTTTAAAATTAATGAACAAGCCGGACAAAGATATTTTAATAAGATTCAGAAAGGAATTTTATAAAATCACAAAAGCAGTCGGGAAAAATCAGTTCTTAACTTTTTACCTTATCGCCGCTCATCCTGGATGTACGGAAAAAGACATGAAAGATTTGAAAGAATTTATGAATAACGTTATGAAAATCCAGCCCGAGCAGGTTCAGATTTTCACTCCCCTTCCTTCAACCTTATCAGCATTAATGTATTACACCGAACAAAATCCCCTCACGGGCGAAGAATTATTTGTTGAGAAGGATGGAAACAGGAAAGAAAAACAGAAAAAGATCGTGACGGAGAAGAAAAGATTTATTGCCCACGGAACACACGAAAAGACACGGAAAAATTATAAATAAATAAAATGACTTTTCATTTTGACTATAAATATTGATTTTGTTATTATATTAACATGTCAATTAAAATAATAATTATAAAAATTTCTTAACCAATGGAGGCGGCAAATGTCTAAACATCCTGATATCAACAAAGTATTAATTATCGGCTCCGGCCCTATCGTTATCGGACAAGCATGCGAGTTCGATTATAGTGGAACCCAGGCATGTAAAGCTTTGCGTGAACTTGGATATAAAATTGTTTTAGTAAATTCCAATCCGGCAACAATTATGACTGACCCGGAAATGGCGGATGTTACTTATATTGAACCTTTAAATCTGAAAACTCTGACAAAAATTATAGCGAAAGAACGCCCGGATGCTCTTCTACCTAATCTTGGAGGTCAAACGGGACTTAATTTATCTTCAGAATTAAATAGAGAAGGTGTTTTAGACAAATATGGTGTTCGCGTTATTGGTGTTGAACTGGATGCTATTGAGCGTGGCGAAGACCGTATGGAATTCAAAAAAACAATGAATTCTCTCGGTATTGAAATGGCGAGAAGTGAAATCGCTAATACGCTTGAAGAAGCAGAAGAAGTAGTCAAAAATATTGGATTGCCATGTGTTATTCGTCCGGCATATACAATGGGTGGAAGAGGTGGCGGATTGGTTTATAATCTTGAAGAATTCCGCAATATCGTAAATAGAGGTCTTGCTGTCAGCCTTGTTAATCAGGTTCTTATTGAAGAATCCGTTTTGGGGTGGGAAGAACTTGAACTCGAAGTTGTGCGTGATGCTGACAACAAAATGATAACTGTTTGTTTTATTGAAAATGTAGATCCAATGGGTGTTCATACAGGAGATTCATTTTGTACAGCTCCAATGTTAACAATAACTAAAGAACTTCAAGATAAACTCCAGGATTATTCTTATCGTATTGTAGAAGCTATTGGAGTAATCGGCGGAACAAATGTTCAGTTTGCACACGATCCCGAAACGGGTCGTATAGTAATCATTGAAATTAATCCCAGAACTTCACGATCATCAGCTTTAGCATCAAAAGCAACGGGATTTCCAATAGCATTAATTTCTGCAAAACTTGCCGGAGGAATGACTATGAGTCAAATCCCATATTGGCGCGATGGCACTCTTGATAAATATACACCAAGCGGAGATTATGTTGTAGTAAAATTTGCACGCTGGGGATTTGAAAAATTTAAAGGTGTTAAAGATAAACTCGGTACCCAAATGCGTGCTGTTGGTGAAGTGATGAGTATCGGTAAAAATTATAAGGAATCATTTCAAAAAGCTATACGTTCCCTTGAACAGGGACGTTACGGACTTGGCTTTGCAAAAGATTTCAACAAAAAAACTAAAGATGAACTCATGATTTTACTTGCATATCCAACAAGTGAACGTCAATTTGTAATGTATGAAGCTTTACGCAAAGGTGCTACAATTGATGAATTATATGGAAAAACTTTTATTAAACGCTGGTTCATTGAGCAGATGAAAGAACTTGTTGAACTTGAGGAGGAAATGCTAAAATACAAAGGTAAATTATTGCCTGATCCACTTCTGAATCAAGCTAAAAAAGATGGCTTTGCAGACCGGTATATCGCTCAAATATTAAATGTTAAAGAAGTTCAAATCCGTGAACAACGTATCGCTATGGGCTTGCCCGAAGCGTGGGAACCCGTTCCGGTGAGTGGTGTTGAAGATGCCGCATATTATTATTCTACATATAACGCGCCGGATAAAACTGTTTCCTCTCCAAATAAAAAAGTTATGATTCTTGGTGGAGGACCAAACCGAATCGGCCAGGGAATAGAATTTGATTACTGCTGTGTCCATGCTGCTTTCACCTTGAAAGATGAAGGATACGAAACCATTATGGTGAACTGTAACCCGGAAACAGTTTCAACAGATTATGACACATCTGATAAACTTTATTTCGAACCATTAACAGTTGAAGACGTTTTAAGTATTTACGAAAAAGAAAAACCAGAAGGTGTTATCTGTCAGTTCGGCGGACAAACTCCTCTAAATATTGCAAGAGAACTTGAAGCTGCCGGTGTACATATTCTCGGTACAACTCCTGAAACAATTGATCTGGCTGAAGACAGAGATCTCTTCCGCGAAATGATGATAAAACTTGACATCCCGATGCCGCCTTCCGGTATGGCTGTTACAACTGAAGACGCAGTTGAAATTGCCGGCAAACTTGGATATCCATTAATGGTGCGGCCTTCGTTTGTTCTTGGCGGACGCGGAATGGAAGTTGTTCACGACGAAGATATGCTGAAAGAATATATGGCGGCAGCGGTTGGGGTCACACCAGATCGTCCAATTCTTGTTGACCGTTTTCTACAGAATGCACTTGAATGTGAGGCAGACGCAATTGCTGATGGAACAGATGCTTTTGTTCCGGCAGTTATGGAGCATATTGAATTAGCCGGAATTCACTCCGGTGACTCTGCCTGTATAATTCCACCCGTAAACATCCCGCAAAAACATATTGACACAATTTGTGACTATACACAACGTATCGCCAAAGCGATGAACGTTATCGGGCTGATGAATATTCAATATGCGATTTGCGATGATGTTGTTTATGTTCTCGAAGCCAATCCCCGTGCATCCCGAACTGTACCTTTGGTATCAAAAATTTGTGGCTTTTCAATGCCCCGCGTCGCAATACAGGTCATGCTTGGTCAAAAACTCTCTGATTTAAATCTTAAAAAAGTCTCCGTTCCATATTTCGGCGTTAAAGAAGCTGTTTTTCCATTTAATATGTTCCATGAAGTCGATCCCGTTCTCGGTCCTGAAATGCGTTCAACAGGAGAAGTTTTGGGATTGGCAAAAACTCCCGGCTTAGCTTTTTATAAAGCTCAAAATGGAGCAAATCAAACTTTGCCTACTGAAGGAACCGTACTTTTTTCTATTGCCGATCCTGGTAAAGTTCATGCAGCCGCTCTTGCAAAAATATTTGAGAAACTGGGATTTAGTATTCTGGCAACTTCCGGAACACAAAAACATTTTGTAGAAAATGGAATCAATGCTAAAGCAATACTAAAAATGCACGAAGGCAGGCCAAATATTGCAGATGCTATTGAAAATGGCGAAATCCAACTCGTTATAAATACTCCTATCGGAAAGCTGAGCATTCACGATGACTCATATATCCGTAAGACAGCCATTAAGCATAGTATTTCTTATGTAACAACTCTTGCCGCGGCAGAAGCTACGGTACATGGAATTGAAGAAATTCTACGGGAAACACCGGAAGTAATGTCATTACAGGAATATCATGGACTGTTGGGATGATGGATGTGGAGTGCAGGAATAAAGCCGCGATAGCGGCATTTACTGAATGGGCGCGAAGCGACCGAAATATTTTGATTGATGGATTGATTGAGTGGTGGAGTGGTGGAGGGACGTCGTCCCCGACGTCCTAAATGGAGTGATGGAAACATTAATTAGACATCGCTTGAAAAGGGCCTGTATTTAAAAAATGGTGAACATAAGTACAGCGTTACTTTGTTGCTTTGAAATTACTGCCCACGGAACATTGGGAATCCGACGTATGCCCGGACACAGATCACACGGAAATTTTTAAATAATAGCAATTAATCCCGCCTATGTCCGGGCAAGATTTTAACTATTAACTATTAACTATTTCACTCTTTCCCTACAACTTTAATCGCGTTTAACGATTTCCCAAGAAATTTTGCTCCGAGTTCAGAAAATCTTGTAGCCATATCAGTTACAAAGAAAGTTGATTCCGCGTTATTATTATCAGAAAGAATATTTTTTTCTTCAAGTAAAATTTTTAAGTCTTTAGCGCATGTTGT
>JAOZNZ010000203.1 GCA_029933535.1 bacterium
ATTTCGAGGTTAATATTTCCTGATTTAAAGCAGTGATTTGAAACTGTCATATCCCAATTGAAATTAAATACTAAGTTAGAAATATTTACATTATTAAAAAAGTTTGTTACATTTTGATTTAGCTTTGCTTCAGAAATTTTTTCGCTGAATGCAGCTTTTATACGATTAATTTCATTTGAAAAACAATTATAAACAGTATCAAAAGGTGAACTGTCATCTACATTTTTGTGAGAGTTTGCCACTTTTACGATTTTAGAATTATTTCCTGTTTTTTTCCCTGAATCAACAATCATATTAATAGTTTTCCAATCGATATTATTTGCTGCGACATTCAATTTTAAGAAGGAGTTATCCGGTATAGTTCTGCATTTTGCGGAAAAGAGGATAGAGTTGTTAGTTTTCCCGTTAAAATTTGCTGAGATAAAAACATTCCATAATTCTTTATTTTTATCAGGAGGAGAGAAGAAATTATGAATGTATAAATTAAGATTATTTATTGACCATAAAAAATCTCTATTGTCATGATCATGGCAAATAATATTAAGATTTTTAATTTCCATTTCAGGAATTGAGAGAACAATTTCTGTTTGGGATTTAGCTTGCTTATTTGTTTCCGTGTTGAAAAGCTCATCTATTTCTTTCTGCTTAATACCTTTATTAAATATAAATATATTCCCGTCATTATCTTCGAGAACAGAAATAAATATATTCTCTATGTAAAAACAGTCAAGTTGAAATCTCCATAAAAATAATGAACGGGCAAGCTCAAGCGATATTTTTACTTTCTCAATATTAAGAATCTGACGCGGTACAGGCGCCTTCTCAAAAATTGAAAAATCATTGCCGGAAAATGTCATCGTAAAAAGATTGAAAGAAATATCATTAACTTTAAGTGAAAGATTGTCCGTCGCGTTGGTAATAACAGATGCCGATGCGATATGAATTGACAGAAAGACTAAAATGAATATTATAGTCTTTATTGAGTTTGTTAATTTATTTTTTACTGTGCTCATTTATCCACTTGGTGCGAAGTTCATTTTTCCGATTGTCGGGAATGAAAATTGAATTGTCAGTGTTATTTCTTAATTTAAAAGATAAAGTTGCTAATGCGATTGCAGAGGCCACTGAAACGTTTAGGCTTTGTACAAAGCCGTACATTGGAATAATAGCTTTTCCGTCGCATAGATCGGTAATTTCATTTTGAACACCTCTGTGTTCATTTCCAACGACGATAGCGATAGGGGAATTGATGGGGATTTCGTTAATTGGCAAAGCGTTTTCAGCGAAGCATGTGGAATAAATAGCGAAGTTTTTTTCTTTTAAGAAATCGGCACATTTTTTAAAATCTTTCCAAAGATGAATAGTCAACCATTTTTCGCATTTATTAGTGATTTCTCTATTTACAACAAATTTTTCTGTAGTTTCAATAATATGAACATCCTGAACGCCGAAAGCTTCGCATGAACGAAGAACAGCCGAGATATTATGGGAATCATAAACGTTATCGAGAACGATAGTTAATTTATTAAGGCGCTGGTTAAGCACGGCATTCATTTTTGCCAATCTTTTATCGGTAATTATTTGAGTCATAGAAAATATAAATTGACCACAAAGGCACGAAGTTCACAAAGAAGAAATAAAAACTTAGTGTTCTTAGAGTCTTAGTGGTAAAAATTATATAAGTGGTTATTATTCATATTATACCAAAAAAATAAAAAAAAGCGCCGGTAAAAACCGGCGCAATAAAAAAAGAGATGGGCAGATCCAAAGAGGTCAGAAAGGGTAGGAGGGTATTTCGCAAACCACAAGTGGTCTGCAGTGTGTGTCGCATCTGTCGGAGGTACGGATCGTATCCCATCTCTTAAAGTCTATAAAGATCAAGTTTGTACGTTATATATGGCAAGATGTGTGCCACAAATGATAATAGTGGAATGGGAGTACTACATTATCTTAATATGCGCAAAATTTGCACACATTATCATTGAGTTGTGCAACGATTACTCGAATAAAATCCGTTTGGCGCGTGTTTTAAAACTTTTTAAACATAATAAAAATACAAACGCTGATAAGAGCGGTTCCGGAATTTGTTTTCCATACCATATCTCTAAATCACTTGACCACCAGTCCGGTTTCATTGCGAAAACGGCTGTTCCGTCAGGTTTAAAGTCAAATCCGGCCACGGATTGTAAAAAGTAACATCCTTCGTAATTGCCATACGGTGCGTTAGTAAGATATTCACTAAAAGTCCATGCGCCTCCCGCGTTAGACCACATTTCGATGTAATTTGTGCCGTTGTGCCGACCGTTGAAGATTACCCATGCATTGTTATAGTCATCAACAGCAACTGCAGCGCGCGGAAAGTCCGGATCAATAACAGAAAAGTAATTAGATTTCCAGTTTCCGGAAGAATTATCGAAGACAGCGCATCGATCTGTCGGCTGATGTTTTAAAACAATATATGCTTTGTTATTTTTATCGAGACAAAAACCTAATTGATTAGGCCAGTTATCCGATGAAACAACTTCTTCCCAGGAAAAAATTGAGGAACCGGGCGAGGTTTCAGTGCCAAAAAGAACATGGTCCCTATCGGGTGAACCGCCGGGACCGCAGATTACAATTCTAATTTTGTCATCGGTGCCAACGCGCATAGCGAAAGATTTATCTCCGTTATTAGGATTATAGGAATTTCCGAGTGGATATTTCACAAAATCTCCATTATCATTTTGCCGGAAAAAATAAGCAGGCATATCTTCACCTTCGGCTCTTATCATTACATTTGCTTTTCCGGCGGAGAATTTAACATCAAGACGCGCATTGGCGAGATTGTCAGTTATAATTTGTTCTGTTGACCACATTGAAGCATCGCATTGAGCATCATAACCGAGAAAATTAGTTAAGTTTACTACGCCGTCAGAAATTCTTACTTCATCAATATATGCGGTTACCCAGTCAGCATTACCTCCATTCCATTTTCCACGTCCGATAGTCCAGGGTTTGTTTTCATTAAAAAGCGCTCCGCCGGAAACACCGGTTTCACGGCCTTGTAGTTCGTAACTTTCACCCGGGCGTTTAATATAAAATTCTGCTTTATTTCCATCGCAAACAGCGGCAACAAAATACCATATACCGGGAGAAATAACTATAGAGCTTTCAATGAGGTGAAGATTTTTATTTCCGTCAATAAACTCGAGCTCAAGTTTTCCGTTGTGTCTGAGATGTTTAAGCGCAAAAGTAGAAAACCAAGGGTCATCAATCATTCCCTTACGTGGTTGACCGTCTTTTCCTACAATGGTCTGATAGCTGTTTGTATCGATAAATTTCACCATTGCTTCGATTGACCACCCGCTGCTGAAATCGTGTGAATTTATCTCTACGGCCCAGGAGTATAAATCATCGTAAGGGGTGAATTTTAATGATAATTTGTTATCAGCTTTTGTTACAGGCACATCCCCGAACGGGATTTCATTTGTATATAAAGGCGAAGTGTCGGCATTATAAGTTTGCATATAATTTCCGTTGCCTGAAGAATCGTAATACCAGTTGATTTGATAATGATCGTTAACCCAGCCGTTTGTACCTTCCTCGAATCGCCAGTAAGCGACAGTTTGCGCTGCATCACCGCAGTAAGCGATCAAGATCACAAATAATAATAATAATTTAGCCGGCATAGAATTTATTTGGTAAATTGAATTATTGATACAGATCTTTTTGGTAGAGAAACGGTAACTTTATTGTTGGAAATTGTAATGGGTGTATTAGTAAAATAACCGAGTTCGGGACCTGTTTGTTCATACCAGCCATAGCCTGCAAATTGTAGTTTTCTATGAATCGCGCTGTTATTTATACCGGAAAAATTGGAAAGATCAATTGTAACAGGAATATCTTTTGTAAAATGCCTGTTTATAACATGAAAAAAAATGTTGGTAGAATCTTCAGTTGCAAGAGCATCCACAATGGCAATTTTTTCTTTTGAAAAAATATCATGCATTTTAAAGGGTTGATTATATGTTGGCACATTTTTTCTTTCAATGTCTATAAGAGAAGCTCCGTGATATTTTGAATAAAACATCGTTACCATTCCTGATGGCAGAAAAAACGGGTCGAATTTCTCAGCGTCGCTAACTACTATTGAAGCAATCGACCAGTGTTTGCCTACCGTCATTGATTGGCATGCAATTGAAACAACATCTCCGGCACGAATATACGCGTGGAGATATCCTGCGTCTCCAATAGCTTGCGCTGTGATAGATTTATACCAGTTACCGGGCTCGTCCCACCATCCGTTCCAGTTCCACTCTGTAACAGCGACAGGGAGGTTTTTACTTCTGCCCTGTTCAATAGCCATACCGCCTATAATTGATTCGCCGTGAGAGTTGAAAGTATTTGGGATACCCACCCATGCATACCAGATATCTTCCATGGAAAGTTTATCAACTGACCATGGGGAACCGTTTTTTTCAAGATTGCCATTATTAATTTCCCACGGCATATAGTCGTGTTGAACAATATAAAGGCCGTTAGTTCCGATTCTATCTATTACGGCAGCAATTTGATAAGATGAAATAGCGTCAACAAGAATTTGAATATTCGGGTCGACTTCTCTCATTTTGTCTACATAAGCTCTAACATAATTTGCGTAAGTAATTGCTGAAATTCCGCCATCGTAAAACCAGGTTTCATTCCCTATTTGAAAATATTTAATTCTAAACGGTGCGGCGTGACCATTCGTCGCACGAACAGCCGGCCAGTCGAGCATTCCGGCAGGTAAAGGTGCGCCCTGTTCCGCGTTGCAATACGCAACGAGCGATGCGGCATGCAAAGCGGCATCAGAAAGTGTTTTAACGCCTGCTACGGCATCGCGGAAGTTTACAGGAATAATTGATTCGTTATTCAGATTTGTTATCAGATCGTAAAATTCATCATATCCGAAAAAGTTTGAAACCGAGCCGCCGAGATGGCCGATTGTAACCGGTCGCGGTAATGGCTGCCCGGCAGAATTTGTTCGTCCCGGAACGTTGTCGATCATATCTGTCCAGTCGATATAATCTATATCTGTTCCGCCGGGGAACCGGTAAAGGGGAGTATGCATTTGTCGAAGTTTTTCAATCAATTTAGGTTGAAGTTTATGAGTGCCGTTTATGGTGCCGGCTTCGATACCGATTTCACCGTGCCAGCTTGGTCTTTCCATAAAGGAGCTGAAAATTCGGCTATCGACTTTATTTAATGTATTTTTTGTGATTTTATAACTTATTGGATTGCCGTTTTGACTATAAAATGCAACCCCTCCGGTAGGTTTGTTTGCTGCCGCCATAGCTTTTTCATCGCTGAAAGTCAAAGAAACAATTCCTCCCCGATTAAACGGTGTGATTTTATATGGAAGAAAAGGTCCGGAATCTCCAGTCTCTTTCGCGCAGACTAATTGATAACTGTCACCGGGCGAGCGAGCGGAAAGGTAACTGACAACAACTTTGCCGTTTTGATCAATTGTCATTGAAGGAATAACGCCTGAATTAGCGATTAAGTTACTGTCGGCAATGTTTTTTGTCCAGATGAAGTGTGGTTCAGCTGATACAAAAGCATTAACAAAGAAGATTATAGAAAAGAAGTATTTCATAACTATTTATATTATAGTACAAAACATAAATACTGTCAAACGAAAATCCAACCTGCGACTATTAATCACGCACGCTGCGGCGTGTGTTATTTCATTGGGCAGCGGACTGGAAATAAAAAAGGCGCAACCATAAGTTGCGCCTTTAATAAATTCTAATTTAAAGTTAAATTAAATAAAAAATTATTTGTCTTCAACGTCTTGGGCTTCTACATCTTTTTTAGCTTTTCTGTTGATTTCCTGAATTACAAGAGCATCATCTGCAATCCATTTTGACTGCCAGACATATTCAGGGAAAGAATCTCCATAAATACCGGAACCGGTAAGACCGAAAGTCACCACATCAGTTACACCGCCGAATGCACGTGCTGCAGTCAGGAAAGCTCCATCACTAAGACCTGTGATATTTCCAAAGAAAGGGTTACGAACATTTTCGTAGATTAAATTTCTGGGAACTTCTACCCAACAAGTAAGGCAGTTAACAACACCGCGTCCGTAATTATAGGCCATATTATCAAGCCATGCTTTTCTGTTGTCTTGTTTTGCTTCTTGTGCAGCGAGAAGTGTTGTTGCGCTCATGCAAACGATAAGAGTTGCGAGAATAAATTTTTTCATGCGTTTATCTCCTGAAAATTATTAGGGGTTACAGGCATTTATATTAATTAGTCTTATATCAATCTCGTATATTATACTGATTTAGCAGTTCACTGTCAAATAGATTTAAATT
>JAOZNZ010000875.1 GCA_029933535.1 bacterium
TCAGCATTGTCAGCACCGATAATTTTTTTCTTCTTCGGTTCCTTCTTGAGAATAAATGTTCCTTCAACAGGTCCACCCTTTATCTTGATTTTGCCAATCGTGTACTTAACTGGTATATTCGTCCATACAGAAACTGTTCTGGGATCAATACTTGGATCATAACCACATACTGACATCGTATTCGCGTTGGATGTGGACGTATCAGCTATCATACCGGCTATCACATTGCGCATGCTGAATCCCTTGCCAACCTTCTCTTCACCTGTAAGTAAAAATGCGTAGTCAACGATATCACCACCATTAAATTTCTTCGACTTAACGACTATTTTGCGTAAATGTTCCGCATCAAGCCAGCGCGTAATGCCGTCAATACCAACATTACCGCCTTTAACATTTATCATCTTGATACCTTTGCGTGTGTCGATAGTCATAGGTAAACTTCCGTTCGTGCTTAACACACCATTGAAACCGGGGTCAACATTCAATGTACCTGAGAATACGTTGGCATTCAGATCGCCAAACTTCACTTTGATGAGCGAACGACCTTGATCACTGTCAAACCGGACATTATGGAGTCTTGTTCTGCACTTATGGCCCAGCGAGCCGGATTTAAGCATGATTTTCTTAACAATTCCATCAGCAAGGAATTTGTCAAGTGTTCCTTGTATTTTTACATTCCTGAAACCACTATCACTGATTATACCGGATATTCTGCATGCACGGTCAGTGCCCTTAACTGTCTTCTTCACTTTGACCATGATCTTATCTTTTAGTGAACCACCGGTTACATAGAGCGTACGACCTTTCGCCGTAATTTGCCCGCCCGTTTTGGATTTGTATGTAACTCTAATCAGGTCGCCGTCGTCATCGGGAGTCATTTTATCTTTGCCTATGCCAAGATCAGGCACTACAACAACCTTACCTGCTAATAACGGCTGTTTATTGCCAACTTGCGCATAAAGAACATTAGTGCCTTCGCCAAGTTGATACGGAAGATCACCGCCATAGAACGGTACCAAATTCCAGTCCTCAGCACAAGTTCCGCTGGACAGTACCTGCGTAACCGTACCACCGTTCAGAGTAAAGATTTTATAAATGCTGTCTCGTGTGGCCACGAACTCTACAGTGCCTGTCTGATCCGCGCCGATCAATTCAGGCCATGTACACAGCACTTGATTGCTTGGTATGTTGTTATACGGGCCAACCATTATACTCATGCTGTCACTTGCTATTGGGCCATCTCCCTGAGCATAAACTATGATCTCATTTGTTCCTACTTCAAGCTGAACCGGGAACTCAAAATCAGTAACATCTACCGGAAGCTGACCGGTTGCATGCGTAAGTGTATTCTCCCAGTATAAGTTTGTTACTGAGCCACCGGCAACACCATAAATATTGGTGATATGCGGTCCGGAATTGAGTTGATAATCTTCTCCCCCATTAGGATTCGTTATATCAACTGTGGCAGGTATGCGCAGCCGCCTGATCGTCACACTGTCAGAGGATACTTCACCGTAAACATTGGTACCTATGACAGTGATGATATTTTCACCGACAATCAGATCCACTTCAGACGCAGTCCATGTGCTTGTCGCAGCAAAACTATGT
>JAOZNZ010000876.1 GCA_029933535.1 bacterium
ATAATGATTACAAACCGGAAAATAGTGGGAAATTTTTGCGCTTATCGGAAATTTGCGAGGAAATCGCTTCCAGACAGGAAAAAGTTTTGATTTTTACTCAGTTTCGCGAAATGACATCTCCGCTTAATGATTTTTTGAAAAATATTTTCGGGCGTGAAGGGTTAATTCTTCATGGCGGCACAGCTATAAAAAAACGTAAAAAATTAGTCGATGAATTTCAAAATGATGACGGCCCGCCATATTTTATTCTATCATTGAAAGCAGGAGGTACAGGCTTAAATCTTACCGCGGCTTCTCATGTTATTCATTTCGACCGGTGGTGGAATCCGGCGGTAGAGAATCAGGCAACTGACCGGGCTTTCAGGATTGGTCAAAAGAAAAATGTTCTCGTCCATAAATTTGTCTGTAGGGGAACTATTGAAGAAAAAATCGATGCGATGATAGAAGAGAAAAAAAGTATGGCGGATGATATCCTTAAAGGCGGTGCGGTAAAACTTTTAACGGAAATGAATAACAAGGAATTAATCAATTTTGTTTCTCTTGACATAAACAGAATTTAAATTCAAAAACATCTTTTTCGCCTGATTAAATGATAACCAAAAAGGTAGAGACGCACGGACGTGCGTCTTTGTCAATCGAAAAATAATTTCCATTCGCAAAACGTATTTGGGTGGTAAAGTAACAAAAGCTTCCAGCTTTTGATTTTATGCAATAAATACCATGCACACTTTCGGAACTTGAAGACCTGCTTTAAAATCTTATTTAACAATGAACTTAAAAAAATAATAAATTTTAATTTAACATATAAAATATTATGGCACGAGGATATTACGGATTTTCACCTTATGTTTCAGTTTGGGAAAAGAAACAAAAAGCGGAAAAACAAATTAAAAAATTATTGAAAAAAGGGATTAAAATTAATCCTATAAAAATTCAAGGAAGAAAAATCGCTAAAACTTTCTGGGGTACAGCCTGGTGCGAGAATTTACTCTCATATAGCGATTTTAGTAATCGATTGCCGCGAGGAAGCGCTTATGTAAAAAACGGCTTCGTTCTTGATTTGCAAATCTCTAATGGTAAAATTGACGCTTTGGTTGCCGGAACACGAACCACGCCGTACAAGGTTGAAATTAAGATTGAAAAATTATCAAAACCGAAGTGGAAAAAAATAAAAAAAGAATGTGCCGGGAAGATAGATTCTTTAATAGAACTTCTGCAAGGTAAACTTTCTGATAGCGTTATAAAAAAAATTATTGATAAAAAATCAGGCTTATTTCCAAACCCAAAAGAAATCTCCCTGAAATGTTCCTGCCCGGATTGGGCTACTATGTGTAAACATGTTGCCGCTGCACTTTATGCCGTTGGCGCCAGATTAGATGAAAGTCCGGAATTATTTTTCCTTTTGAGAGGTCTTGATTACAGTGAACTTGTAGAAGATATTGATGCCTCTAAAGTTATTGCTGATACTGTTCAAAAGGGAAAAGATGAAAATATAGGTGATATGGATATCGCCGATGTGTTTGGTATAGAAATAGATGATGAGTTAGTAGTTCGTAGTTCAAAGTCGGTAGTTAAGAAGAAAGCCGCTAAGAAGAAGGTAGCTAAGAA
>JAOZNZ010000204.1 GCA_029933535.1 bacterium
AGCAGCGGAATCATAATCCGAAGGTCGTAAGTTCAAGTCTTACCGCCGCTACCATCTTTAAATCCCTGTAAACAAAGCGTTTACAGGGATTTTAATTTTGTAGATTCGGGTTTGACTTTTTCTGTAGGTTTCTTACAGGAATGCCGGTAGAATCACTCTTGGAATTGGCTTCCTGATATTTATTTGTGCAGCACTTCCAAATCCTAACGGGTTTTCCAACGGATCCGTGTTCTTAGGCCGGTATTCTCAAACTGCATTTCCAAACTCAATCGTTCGACATCTTTCATTAGTCCGGGATCTTCTTGTTCGGTTATAATCGGGTCCGGCTGTTCAGGCTGATGAACGCTGCCATAGATACTGCTTGCAATGTTATAATCCTTCCAGAGCCATTTACCGCCCGGGGGATGGATGGGTGTACAGCCTATCAGTTTATAGTGGGCAGCGGGAGCATTGTCAATTGTTGTGTACCCACTGGCCAGCAGGGGATAAAGATATCCCGCATTGCGCATGGCAGCTGCCCGTTCGTACTCTGCCCCGGAGGCATACAGGCTCTTGAGTTGCTTGATACAGCCGGCGGGTACAGCTTCGAGACGTGCCCCGTTCAGTGAATCGTGGGCTACCCGGACCACCTTTCCGCTGTCTGACCACGGGATATTTCTTATTATGAGGAATCCATCCTTCACCTCAAGGCCATACCTGAGTTTGAGCATTCCTAACAGTTCAAAAGTACACACCCACGCATTCCTGCCTGTTATCTCGTAGAAGCTGAGTTTCACATCAAAGAAACCTCGCCCGCCTTTTTGCGCTGATGCCGCAGTCTGCTTTAGGTACCTTATTGTTCTTTGCGGATCGCGTGTCTCGATTGCGAACGTGCATGGCCGCGTTAGTACCGAGAGTGCTATAGGGATGAACATCATCTCACTGTTCCGGCCGCGTGTCATGACATTTGCCCCGAACGCACCCATAATATCGCCACTGCCCAACGCGATTACGGGATCGGCGTCATGGACTGCAAAATGAATTCCGGGACCAAAGTCATCAATCATCGCTGAACTGGCGGGAGCGAATTGCATGAACATCTTTGATAGCGACTTGGTAATATTGGTCCAGGCCTGGTCAGTGAGATTCAGTGAGAGCGTTACCACCGGATCCGGCGAGAACTGTGGTACCTGTAAATTTGCCCCGTCCTCGCGCGACGCAACGAATTGCTTCATAGACCTGTATATCGAACTGTCTATGAGGGGCAGGATAAAAGTGGTCACTTCTAACCCACCATCGTCGGTATCATCAAACCGTATAGCTATCGGATCAAAGAACTGACGCCAGAACCGAGAGTAATTATTAACATAGGACTTATACGCCTCCGCCTCGCTCTTCGTCACATGTGCTATCGGCGTGTTCAGAACGGTGCTCATTCCCGCGAGTGTACCGTACTTGGTCGATCTGACTACCAAGTCACTGTTGATGGAGTAGTCTTTTTTGAGAAAACGGTCAGACACGTATCCCTTCTGAACAAGATCTTCGAGTGTGGAAATTTTGCTCATGCCGTCGAGTTTTGCAAGTAACGCGCGGCTTGTTAAGAATTCCATTTCCGCTCGGGCAGTCATACGCCGCAGCTGAGCGATTTTCACTTCCGGTCCAACGAGTCTTCTTATGAATGGGTCAGAAAAGAAGACGTATGCGCGTGTCGCTTTAACCGGTGCGAGCTGAGTCAGCATGTAACAAAATTCTGCGCTTTTACCGAGGCTGCCTTTTCCTTTTGCATCATGCAGGGATATCACCTTTTCGAGTTCGGATTTGCTCATACTAACAATTATAAAATCGTCTCTTATTATCCAGAATACACTATCACCACCGGCTGTCTTTTTTTCGGTGATCTTCTTTTCTGACAATTCAAGTACACCTGCCATCTTCAACAGCGCATTGATCTCTTGCCTGTTGCCAACGCGCAAAATAGCGGTGATGTCCGTGCCATCGATGAAGAACATGTCAGGGGCTGTCAGCGCCATTTCTTTGACTACACCCGACTTGAGCAATAATCCGAGCCACTGTTCGTTAAGGCCAAGTCGCGTGAGATAGCGCTTTTTCAAGTGGTAATCTATGCGTCTGCTGGTAACCAAACCGCCAAGCTGCGACATAAAATCGGAGCCCTCGTTAAGGAAAGAAAGCAACGCGTCGGGTTTTGCCACGTAAACAAAAAAACGGTCGTGCGGAACAACATCGGCAATCGCCAGGCTGCCGCCCTTTTCTCCTTTCAGCATTTCCCGGTATAGGTGTGACTTGACAGTGACTCCCGTAATCGTATTTATGGGTACGGTAACACCAGGTGGCATGGCACCGGACTCATTGAGTACCTGCATCTGGAGAGTTTCTTTCACTGCCGCCCTGCCGCCTAATACTCCGGATACAGATGTGCGTGCGCCCCTGCGCTGCCGTCTCTCTGCTGAACGTGCTCTCCTGAACCTTTGCCCGGGTCTTGCACTCAAATCCTTGGCAATCCAAGCGCTGAGAAGAGGAGAATCCAAGCCCATTGGGTAGGCGTTCCATGTCTCTTGACGGAATGCATTCAGTTCTTTCTCCAGCTCCTTGCTTCCGATTACTGCCTTTGCCGGCGACCAGTTAATTGAAATACGTTTGTTTGTCAACCTGTTTTCCAGTTTTATCGAGAACGCATCTTTTCGTTCAGCTTCACGAACAGCCAGCAAGCGATACATTATTTCTGCGGGTGTTTTTTCAACGATATCTGCTTCCTTAGTCAGAACAGGCAGGATCTCCAGCTCATGCTTCTTTACAAACTCGGGATCGATCTTCTCCCTGTTGCATGACCGATCGGTGTATCCAATCCAGTGTTTTCCATCATCAACATACGGTCTTAGCTCCACCGCGATTATCTGACGGTCTTGATGTGGAACGTGACTGCCGCGTTTAACGAACTTGAATTCAACATTCGGGACGAGAAACACAAAAGGCCCCTCGATGTCTTTGCCCGTGCCTTCCGACCAGGGCGACTTTGATATGCTGTTTTTGATGTAGGTCGGACGACTTTTTGTTTCAAGATCATCGATCGAAGCCGGACCCTTATTGTCATGTTTCTCGGCATATTGATAGCATAAATATGTCAATTTTTTAATTTTATCCCTACCACGATATATCTGGTTTTTTCGCTGTTTTTCCCATACCACGTCCCGCATGCGCGGTCCCATCAAGAAATGTTCAGCCTTTTTCGTGGGTTTCATTCGCACACTCAAAACACCGGCTGACGGATCAACGGATTCCACAGTCCAGAAACCATCGAACGGTAGTTCCACTTCGCCTGCTATTATCACGTAGTCCGATTCCGGTCTCTGCCAGACGGAACTGTTCTTTACATCGGCTCCGTAAAGAGTCATCACATGTACGAGCAGCAGTGATATGGCTGTACATAGCATCTTTATAATATTCACAGTTTTCATAATATTGTCTCCATTTGAAATTGGGTTATATTCAGCATGTAATTGTGTATTTCAAGTCACCTTTTTTTTAAACGGTGATGTCAGGTTCATAATTAGTAAGGCATACAGTGTGCCATTTTATAACTATCTGCTATCACGTATGATAAATAATTGCTTAACTCGTTGCACGGCCATTTTATGTACGCATAGTAGACTCACAGTGTATACTAGTGTCCTATCTCACAGATAAAGCCACATTTGATTGGCCTATTTGTGAGACAGAACACTGGGCGACGTACAATACAAGATATTCGATGTTTGTTTTCTAAAGATGGATGGTAAAAGTTCAACGTTGTGCGGCTGTGGAGAGGACACTCTATTACAATAGGTGTCTTGCGCATGCCGCTCTGAAGCAAAAGACTGGAAGAATTTCTGATATTCATGCATGTTCATAGTTTAGAATATTACTCCAATCTATAATCCCGGTAAATTTACAAAATTATACCAATCCACCTGCAAACTGTCAAATGCACGAATTAGTGGGAAGGTGCGAAGGTGTGAAGGTGTGAAGGTGTGAAGGTGGGAAGGTGTGAAGGTGGGAACACCCCCCGTCACTTCGTGCCACCCCTCTCGAGAGGGGATTAGGAGAGTAGTAAGCCGCGCTTCCCAGCGCGAGCAGTTATCAGTTAATAGTGAGTGGTGAGTAGTAAATATCAGCCCATGATTTCGCAAAGCGCCCGCCGTGCCCCTCGTATGTTGGGGGAGAGTTTCGGGTAATCGTGGGAAGGTAAATTATAGCGTTCCTGCTTTCAATTGCCAGTAAAAACTAGACATCCAACATCTGGGTTGACATTGCCCCCTTTGTTTGATATAATTTGTCTGAAACTGGGGGCAATTAACAACAATGGTAATAAAATGAAAAGAAACGCTGAAAATTATTTGGAAAAATGGATGGCTGCACGCAGAAGGAAGCCACTTGTACTGCGTGGCGCTCGCCAGGTGGGAAAATCCACGCTTGTGCGACAATTTGCCGCCAAACACGGACTGGTCTTAAACGAAGTGAATTTAGAACGGCATTTAAATTTAGACAAAACTTTTGCTTCGCTTGATATTGCTGTTATTTGCGCTGAACTTGAAGCACTTGTTGGCCGTTCAATTACTGAACCGGGTTCAATTCTATTTCTGGATGAAATTCAGGCAACCCCATCTGCTTTACAGGCACTGCGCTATTTCTATGAAGATATGCCTGATATTCCTGTTATTGCAGCGGGTTCACTTCTAGAGTTCACACTTTCAGAGCATAGTTTTTCAATGCCTGTAGGTCGAATAGAGTATTTTCACCTTGGGCCAATGACATTTCGTGAGTTTCTGCTTGCAATCGAACCTGAACTCAATCGTTATCTTGATCAACTTAGTTTTGATACATTGCTGCCGGAAACAGCACATAAGAAACTGTTGATGCGCCAGCGGCAATTCATGTTAGTCGGTGGTATGCCGGAAGCAGTTCTTTCATTTCAGGAGAGTGGTTCATTCGAGGACGTTGCTTCAATTCATCGCAGTATTGTAAACACATACGAGGATGATTTTACGAAATACGGGCGGCGTAATGATATTGCTCTTTTACAACAGGTGTTTCGACAAATTCCCCTTAAGGTCGGGCAAAAAGTCAAATATGTCAATTTTTCACGGGAAGATCGCTCACGTGACGTAAAAACAGCTATTGATCTTTTGGCAAAAGCCAGGGTGTGTCACCGTGTTTTTGCCGGTCATTGTTCCGGTGTGCCTTTATATGCTGATATTAACGATACTGTATATAAGCTTCTTTTCCTGGACATTGGTTTAATGAACAATTTATGCGGCATGGATTGGTCTTCCTTAAACAGGATGGATGAACGCAAACTGGTAAATGAAGGAGCATTAGCTGAACAGTTTATTGGGCAGCATTTGGTTTATTCCGGTCAAGGAGTTGATCAGCCCCGGCTTGTTTACTGGTTGCGTGAAGGTCGTGATACGAATGCTGAGATTGATTATGTGATATCCATTGGGCCTGACATTTTTCCTGTTGAAGTCAAAGCAGGCAAAACCGGGACCTTACGGTCTCTGCAACAGTTTGTAGCGCAAAAAAAACGACCTGTGGCTATTCGATTTGATCTTAATCAACCGAACAGGCAGCATGTGTCACATCAGGCCTCTACAAGCGATGGTCTTATGAAAATCGAATTTGAATTACTTTCGCTACCGTTATATGCTGTTTGTGAGATCCATCGCATGCCCAATTAATTGTCGAACTTATAGTTTCACTTTTTTAAAGGCATAATACCGTTTTCTTCTATTTGACTATATAGTGCCTGACCGAAAACCCCTTATTTTTGCATGCCGCCTATTTTGGAAGGCAGGATGCTTCAAATCCTGTTTGCATGCCTTGGGGCATGGATACAGGATTTGAAGTGGTATGACACCAAAAGAGGTGGCACCGGTATTCCTGTCGAAAATGCGAATTGAGGGGTTTTCGGTCAGGCACTATATATATAAGTAAAAAGCATGACTTACAAAAACATTATGTCTGGAAATTTAGCTAATAGTGTTTAAAACAAGCAGATTGTTATAGATTTAAACATTTATTTTTCTTATAATAGCATCTTTACAATTACAAAGCAAAAAAAATTAAAATTATGAATTGTTTTCAGCAAAAAATTAACAATAACCCAAATATAACAAATGAAAAAAATCATAATATTTATTGCTGTTTTATTATTAGTTGCTTGTTCCGGAATAAGTAAAGAAAAAAATCAAAGTCAAGAAACAAATTTATCTTCTCGTCCGGACGTAAAAGATAACAGTTATCGTGATATCTTTCCTGACACTTGGGTAGGAACGGATGATCTTGGACGAAAA
>JAOZNZ010000877.1 GCA_029933535.1 bacterium
TGATTTATACAGGCAGAACAATTCGTTCCGCTCTTGACGCCCTCGTGGATTTCGGCAGACCAAGCATGGTAAAATTACTCGCTCTCGTTGACCGTGGAATGCGTGAACTACCAATTCAACCTGATTATGCAGGATGGATAATTCCAACGAATTACGATGATAAAATCTCTGTTAAAGTAATAGAATTAGATGGAGAAGATTTAGTAGAAATGATTTCTAGAGATGCAGAACTTGACTGAAAGTTGCCCGCTAACTCGAGCTTAAAGTTTGAAGGTTTGAAGGTTGTCCCGATAAATCAGGACTTAAGGTTGGTTGCTTGCGCACCCTTAAGGTCCCGAAAAACTGAAAATCTCTGATTTTCATAGTTTTACGAGGATGCTCGGAAATATAGACAAATTAAAAATTTGTATATTTTCGGCATTTAAAGGTTTAAAGGTTAGTAGCTGTACAACCTTAAATCCCGATTTGTCGGGATAACCTTAAACATCATGCGCGAAGCGCACGGTGTAACCTTGCAACCTTTAAACTTTATACAAACTGCTTTAGAAAGCGCGTGTCATTTTCATAGAAAAGACGAATGTCATTAATTCTGTGCTTGAGCATCGCGATTCTTTCAGGTCCCATTCCGAATGCGAATCCGCTAACTTTTTCCGGATCGTAACCAACAGATTTGAAAACATTCGGATGAACCATTCCCGCACCGAGAATTTCCACCCATCCGGTTTGTTTGCATACGCTGCATCCTTTTCCGGCGCACATTGTACAAGTAACATCAACTTCCGCGCTCGGTTCTGTAAAAGGGAAATAACTAGGTCGGAAACGCAAATCAACGTCCGGTCCATAATAAGCGTGAGCCCAGGAGAGTAAAGTGCCTTTCAATTCCGCGAAAGTAACATTTTCGTTAACGTAAAGGCCTTCAACCTGATGGAACATTGAGTAATGAGAAGCATCAATAGTTTCGTTTCTGTAAACGCGTCCCGGAGCTATAAATTTTAATGGTGGAGTAGAGTTTTGCATAACTCTGATTTGGACAGGGGAAGTGTGAGTTCGCAGAACATTTTGGTTGTCAGAATTATCGATTTCTTGTGAAGTTTTTACAAAAAACGTGTCCTGAACATCACGCGCCGGATGAGATTTTGGAATATTTAAGGCGTCAAAAGTGTGCCATTCATCTTCGATTTCTCTGCCTTCTTCGACAGCAAAACCAAGCTGCACAAAAATATCAATTATTTCATTGATAGTTTGAGTAAGTGGATGAATCCCGCCGGTTTTCTGAGAAGTTCCGGGCAATGACACATCGATTTTATCTTTTTTAATTTTTTCCGCGTCTTCGTTAGCCTGAAGTTCCGCTTCTTTTTTTTCGAGGATACCTGTAATCAGACTCTTAACTTCATTCGCCTTTTGACCTAATTTCGGTTTGTCCTCAGGCTGCAGGTCTTTCATTGCGCTCATCAGTTTAGCCACCAGACCTTTTCTGCCGAGAAATTTGGTATGAAGTTCATTTAATTGATCAAGCGAATTGATAGAAGAAATTTCTTTATCAGCTTCTGAACTAATATTATCGAGTTGATTTATGAGATTGGCGATCATAGTAAGAACTGCAAGG
>JAOZNZ010000878.1 GCA_029933535.1 bacterium
AACGCATTAATTACAGCAAAAGGCTACCCTTATTTCAATGCCGGCGGATGCGAACCCTCAGCCGTCCATGGAAGGAACGGCGACCAGCAATGGCTCTATATAAAAGACAATACCAGTGATTCTGATAACGAAACCGGGCGATATGCAGATGGGACCCAAAAGTTTGTTTACAAGTTTGATTTACCGGATGATGAGGACAATTGCTGGCTGCATACAAGAGTCAGCGGAGAATATCTTCTTGAAATATCTACCGACAATGAGTTCTCAACCATTGATCTTGTCAGCAGTAACAATCCGGGCGTTGCCACCGAACGTTTTCTTCATTTGCCGCTTAAAAATGATGTATTGTCAAAAACTTCTGACAATGTAATTTATGTCCGCTTTAGTGATAGTGATCCTAAAGACGCCATCGGGGCGAATCCTAAAGATTTCTGGATAGCTCCGTATTATGTTACTTCATCCACTAAAAGTTTTCATTCCGGCTCAGAAGAAGAACTGCCGTATCTTTGGTATGACAATTACACTTACCTCGATGGAAAATGTAATCGTTCGGCGTATGACAGCCATATGTTCACATATCGCGTAAATTACGACCCGAACTGTAAGAATGGAACAATTAAATTAGTGGTTCATGGCGAATTTCTTATTGAATGTTCAAGCAATGATACCGACTGGGTTACTATCGCGAACGCGGGAAGTGGTCACTCCGGGAGAGAGTATGTTATTTTCAATCCGTTTTCAGGTAACGCGACAGGATATAAAACGGAAGACAATATTCCAAAATTCTGCCCTAATATATATAACGGAAATTCTAACGTTTTCTTTCTGAGAATGAGAGATTGTGCTCCGGGACACTCCGGTGTAGGCGTTATACAAGATATGACTATTATTGCTGATTCAGGTGAATCTTTAGGTACTGCCACTGATCCATATTCAATTGATGATCACCTGATCAGCAGTTCTGTTTTTTCCTGGTATACTCCTGACTTCGGACAATTAAAAGGAACATGGCTTCCACGGGAAGGAAGGGCCAACTGGACTGGTGAACCGGATTGGTGGCAAACCCAGGTAAAGCAGATGATGCTTGCGGGCTTAGACATATTGTATGTTCAGTTATCCCCTAATATGGAACTCCAAAGAATTAATCTTTTCCAGGCTTTGTATGAGTTAAGAAAAGAAGGATATGACGTGCCGAAAGTAGTTCCGTTTTTAGATACAAAAATTACCTGGCGTGCTCCTGACGGTGATATGTTAGTATATAGTTTGGCGATAGAATCGAACAGAACAATGTTAGTTGACCAATACATTCGTTTTTTCAGACAATTTTATCTTATGAATCCCGATGAACATGCCGATGATTATATTGGAATAATTGATAATAAAGTTATGTTAAATAACTGGTATTTAATTTTTAACTTTACTCAAATCTCAAGCTTCCAAAGAAGCGATATGGAAGCTCCGCTTGCCGCTGAATTCGGTGCTGAACATCCCGTTTTTAATAACGGTATTTATATGATAGTTGCCACGCATTTTGAAACTTTTGCATGGGCTGACGAACATGTTGAAGAATTTTATCCTCGTACTTATTATTCTGAAAT
>JAOZNZ010000006.1:0-19776 GCA_029933535.1 bacterium
GAATTCATTTAGACAGTAATAAAATATCAATGTACTAATGTTTATCATTATTTTCAGTTTGTTTTGTGTTTTAATCATTTTTAAAAATGATGACCATGAGAATACATGTTACTTCGTTAGCTGTCGACCATGATTCTGTCAATTGTATTTATTTATTATTTGCCGACATTACTCCCCCACGGAGGATCTTCAGCAGATTAGCAACAATAATGATCACCCTGTGGAATGTGGAACTATTCCACCGGGGGCACCTTCACACGTTCACACTTTTTATTGGCTGCAGCAAGATTCTTTTTTGCTTGCCTGAAGCGATAAAAAAATCGCATACCCTAATATTATTAATAATACTATTGCGCTCGCAATTTTAAATGACTGAGGCAGCATTCCCGCGCTTCTGATTGAATATTCGCCATGTTGTTCTACGAATTTAAAAATAAAATTCAAAAGGTATCCGCTAATTAAAGCCGAAACCACAACAGTAGTTAAGTAAATTACCGCAACGTTTTTTCCTAAAACTTTCCAAATAGTCATAATCCCTGCCGCATTAGTTGCAGCACCGGTAATAAGAAAAACAAATGCCGCACCCGGAGAAATACCTTTTAAAATAAGCGCAGCAGCGATTGGAACTGATGCCGTTGAACAAACATACATCGGGATACCAATTGCCATCATAACAAGCATGGGCATAAATCCGCTTCCCAATTTGCTTGCAAAAAAATCATCTGGAACCAGCGCGGAAATTATACCGGCAATAAAAATTCCCAAAAGAAGTGGTTTTGCAACATCACCCGGAATAGTTATAAATCCATATCGTAAAACCTGCAGAATTTTATTTGGCGTTTTCGCGTTTGTTGCGGAACAGCAATTGTGTTCATCTTTTTCTTCAACAGTTTCATCGGGAATATTTTTTTCTTTATCAGTTAAATTAACAAATAAACCGGCAATAATTCCTGTAACAAGTGCTATTAAAGGTCGAAATATAGCAAATACAGGTCCAAGCAGACTGAATGTAACAAATATACTGTCAACACCTGTTTGAGGCGTTGATGTTAAAAACGCCGTTGCGGCACCGTTGTTTGCTCCGCTTTTCTTAAGAGAAACCGTTACAGGAATTACACTGCAAGAACATAATGGTAAAGGAACACCGAATAACGCGGCTTTGAAAACCGACCAAAAACCTTTTTCCCCAAGATGTTTTTCAACAGTTTCGGTCGAAATAGCTGACGATAAAATTCCCGCGGCAAGAAATCCAAAAAGAAGATAAGGTGCCATGTCGCAAAGTGTTAACCAAATATCGGATAAAATATTTATAATCATTAGTTAAGATCCCGCCAGGCGGGAGTTAATAGTTAATTGTTAATTGTTAATTGTTTAAGGTTTAATGGGTTCGCGAAGCGCCCGGCGTATGCCGGGTAAAGTTTAAGGTTAAAATCCAGCGGTTAAACCAGCGATAAACACTACGTTTTACATTCAACTTTTCGAAAACAATATTTGGGTTTTAATTGCTTTGTTAGTATTTCCTTTGCGCCGTGCCCGGCGAATGCTGGGAGCTTAGCGCCTTGACCGTGAAAATACACGTTACTTCGTTAGGCGAGAGTTTATATATTTTTTGAAATTTAATTTAAATCCTGTGTATCTTGTAATAAAATCCCCCATGCTCACTCCCGAGGGAATACTCGGGATGTCCCACTTTATAAAAGGGGGAATAAAAAAAGAATTTATCTCGCTAAGGCGCTAAGCTCGCAAAAAAAAAATACGAATTGTATGAATTTAAAATCTATGGGATGGTCGTGAAGTTAAAAGTTAAAGGTTAAAAGGTTGATTTAGCGAATATTAACCTTACAACCTTAAGCCCCGAATTATCGGGGCAACCTTAGGGGCGCAGAGCGCCCAACCTTTAAACTCTTCAGTTTTTTTTCAAAATCTTCCATCCTCATATCATCCCTGATTCCAAAACGTGTTAAAGCAAAATCGTAACGCGTTGGGTCTTCCGGCACAATTTTTGCAAAACCGGCTGTGATTTCCATCGCGGTTTTAAGATTTGCCTGCTTACGATTTGTAAATCCTAAAAAAGTCCCTATCTTAAACATGTGGGTATCAAGAGGTATAATCAGTTTAGATGTTGGAATCTTTGACCATCCACCGGGATCGACATTGTCCTTGCGAACCATCCACCGAAGATACAAATTCAATCTTTTGCATGCGCTTGATTTTTTTGGAGAAGGCAAAAGGTAGGCATTGCATCCGGCATTATCCCCTTTTATTTCATCAACGAAATTTGTAAGAGCGGGAAGAATATTTTTGTCATTGGTTTTCATACCGTCCAACAGGCAATTTTCCATAGAGCCATATTTTTCGCGGATCTTTTTAATTCCGAGAATTAAATCTGTAATATCATTACCGTCATTAAACCGATGTTTGAAATTTGCAAACAATTTTCGCAGTTCTTTCTCAGAAATGTTTGAAACAAAAGCCGCAGGAGAAGGTTTCATGATCTCAAAAATAATTTTCACACTCTTTAAAATTTGTGCAACTCTGCCGTAAGCAAGCGATGAAGCAATCAATCCTGTTATTTCTCTATCATCGACTTTTTTAAAAGGAGTAACTAATTCCAAAGGGTCGGGACTAATATATTCCGGCCGATTATATTTGATATATAATTTATCGAGCAAAGATTTAAGTTTTCTATTTTTCATATAAATAATAAACTCTAATAAATTTTACATTCCCTGCGATTTAGTCGCCGGATTTGGATCAAGCATTACAATACTATTATACCATTTTACAAACTTTTAGCAAGAGGGAATATTTCTGACAGGATTTACAAGATTAACTGGATCTTTGCTTTGATTTGAAAGGCAGGATATGATATACTGTTGTATCTTCTTAAACACATGCAAGGAAAAACCTATGAAATCCCTGGCCAAACAATTGTTAATCCCACGTATATTGTTCACATTCATCCTGATATTAGCCGCCACGGGAATGATTCCTATAGCTAATGCCCAATTAGCAACGCTGTACGAGTTCTCCAGCGGCTTCGATGATGGACAAGCTCCGCGTGGTGACCTCACTCTTTCCGGCAGCACACTCTATGGAATGACACAATTGCGCGGGAGTAATGAATATGGTGTCATATTCAAAATGGATACTGATGGCAGCGGGTACACAAATCTGCACAAATTCGCCGGCGGGAGCGGTGATGGAAGCCAGCCGTTTGGCAACCTAACTCTTTCCGGCAGCACACTCTACGGAATGACGCCCGCAGGCGGGAACAACGGATTAGGTGTCATATTTAAAATGAATACTGATGGCAGTAACTACACAAATCTGCACGAATTTCTCAGCACCCTGTTGTATAATGGATTCTTACCGTATGGCGACCTAACTCTTTCCGGCAGCACACTCTACGGAATGACACACTTGGGCGGGAGCAACAACTTCGGTGTCATATTTAAAATAGATACTAATGGCAGCAACTACGCAATTTTGCATCACTTCGCCGGCGTCCCCAATGATGGACGCTCTCCGTATGGCTCACTCACTCTTTCCGGAAGCACACTCTACGGAATGACGTGGCAGGGAGGGAACGACAACTATGGTGTCATATTCAAAATGGATACTAACGGCAGCAGCCACGCAATTCTGCACCACTTCGCCGGCGTTCCCAATGATGGAAGCTCTCCGCATGGCTCGCTCACTCTTTCGGGCAGCACACTCTACGGAATGACAAGCGGCGGCGGGACCAACAACTATGGTGTCGTATTTAAAATGGACACTAACGGCAGCAGCTACACAAATCTGCACGACTTCGGCGGCAGCGAAGATGGACGCTATCCGTTTGGCTCACTCTTTCTTTCCGACGACTCGCTCGCAGGGATGACATACGAGGGCGGGAGCAACAACATGGGTGTCATATTCATAATAACTACCGACGGCAGCAACTATACAAATCTGCACCATTTCGCCGGCGGCAGCGGCGATGGAAGCACGCCGTTTGGTACTTTGGTGAAAGTTGACGATTACTATTACGGAATGACATACTCCGGCGGGGGCAACAACTATGGTGCAGTGTTCAAGTTGGTGCCCGAGCCAACTATATTCGTTTACGTGCTGATTTTATTATTGCCACTAAGACACTAAGGCACTAAGTTCTTTAGTTTTATAAATTATTATGTCAAATTTTCTTTGCGGGCTTAGGGAGCTTAGCGTGACTGTTTATTTTTCATTAGTTGCCCTAATGACTACCTTCCCACCCACGTTTAAAGCGTGGCAAGCTTCCAACTTTTCACCCGTTTGCATTTTAAAAGAGTTTTTAATATAATATAGGCGACAAGTGGATTGATGACAAACCAAAGTTTCTTTTTCTGACGTCGGCGACACGATGGTGTTGCCTATTAAACCAAGGCGTTATCCATCCTTTTTATATATTTAATACAAAATAACGAGTAATTAACTGCTCCATTTGATATAACCTTATTAGACTTTAATATTTATGGAAGATTTAATTTTACAAGCAGAAACACGCGAATCAACAGGTGGTTCAACCGCAAAAAGATTACGCAGACAAGGATTAACACCGGCCATTATTTATGGCCATAATGAATTAAAAAATATCAGTGTTAATTATCACGATTTTAATATGTTGACTCATGTTATGCACTCTGAACATGCAGTTATAAAATTAAAAATTGCAGAACAGGAATTCGATGTTCTGATTAAAGAAGTTCAGCGCAATTGCGTAACTCACAAAATTACACATATCGATTTTTTAGTCGTTAATCTTGACGAAGTTGTTAAGATTGAAGTTCAACTCGAACCAATCGGCATACCTGAAGGTGTGAAAAATCATAGCGGCGTTCTTGAGTTGCTTAGACGTGATGTTGCTGTAGAATGTAAAGCGGGAATTATTCCTGAATCCATCAAAATTGATGTTGCAGCATTAAATATCCATGATGTAATCCATATAAAAGAACTGCCGGAAATCGAAGGTGTTGTTTATGTGGGCGATCCTGAAACAACACTAATCACAATCGCTCCTCCTACTGTACATGAGGAAGAAGTAGTGGAAACAGATGAAGATGATGAAGCAGCTGAGCCGGAAGTTATCGGCGAAAAGAAAGCTGAGGAAGAAGAAAAGTGATAAAATGTGTTGTCGGGCTGGGAAATCCCGGACCGGAATACGAGAAAACACGCCATAATATCGGATTTCTCGTTACTGATCTTTTGATAAAGCACACCGGTGCAAAATGGAAAAAACACTGGTGGCAAAATTATTGGCTTGCTCAAAATGAGGAGCCGTACAAGCTTGTTTACTGTAAACCTGCAACTTATATGAATTTAAGCGGCAAAGCCGTTTATAAAATCGTAAAAAAATTCAGACTGAATTCCAATGAGCTGCTGGTTGTTTATGATGATGCGGATCTACCATTAGGTAAATTGCGCGTTAGAGCCGGTGGAAGTTCCGGCGGCCATAATGGCTTACAGTCAATTATAAATTACCTTGGCACAAATGATATTCCAAGATTGAGAATAGGTATCGGTAAGGGAAACTGTGGGAAAATAGGCCATGTGCTTGGGAATTTTGAAATCGAAGAAATAGAAACTGTTGAACAAATGATGGAAAAAGCGGTTGAAGCAATCAATCGGTTGTTTTCAGACCCATGGGATAGAGCCGTTCAACAAATAAATACTTTATAAAATTTGAATTAACTTTAATTATTTATACGAAACGTAAGGGAGACAAAACCTGTGAAAAAATACGAAGCGTTGTTTATTATTGAACCCGATGCCGCAAGCGAACGGTTTGATAAAGTAAAAAATGAAATTAGCGATAATATCGAGCGAGTTAAAGGTGTTGTTGATGAATGTGAAGAACTCGGTCAGCGACAATTATGTTATGACATTCATCATAATAAAGAAGGCTTTTACTATTTAGTTAAATTCGCTGTTGAGCCTAATGCGATTAATGAAGTTCGCGACAGATATGAATTGAGTAAAGATATTTTACGATTTTTAATCTCTTCCGTAGAATAGCATTTTCAGTAATGCGACTTTTACCATGAAATCTCTTGCTTTCAAATCAGGATGCTTGCTGTGCTTTTTTATAGGAATTTTCCTTTTTACCGGATGCGCAAACTTTACTTATGAATCCCAGTCATGGCGCGTTGCTGAAGTATCTGATAACGAAGCAAATGTCATCGTTCGATATACAGGTATCGGCGCGTCATCGAAAAATATAAAAAAGCGCGCCAAAAAAACGCAGAAACTTGTTGAAATCGCTACTGAAAAGAGTACCGGTGGTCCAATTACTCCGAAACTCAAAAATGCAAGCAGAAGAGTTTTTGTTCAGGAGGGTAAGGTAATACTTGAGGAAACCGGAACAATGAGAAACCCGCTTTCATGGTTCGAACAAACGGGTTTAAATTTTCTAAACTGGTTTTATGACCCTATTGATCTTTCTCTTTCCGGAAAATATATTGTTAAATCAGGATGGGATGACTCGGATGTTTTGCTCGCAACAAACGGACGCGTAATTGATGAAGATACTTTTGCGTCATCCAAACTTCTTCGCATAGACACACCTCTGGCAATTGGCGGAGACACACAGTGGCTCCGTGATGTTCCAGGAGGCCTGAATGATCTTTCGGAAAAGTCGAAACACCAGGTAATTGTTTGGCCTCGCGCAGCGCGGATGTTTTACTGGAAATTTACCGGGCCTGCATTTAATAAGAACTGGCAATCACTTGCCCATGAATTTACCGCTTTAATGGAAGCCGGAGGACATGATCCAAGAGGAATAACACCGGCTGAAAAAAATACTGAAACAAAATTAAAATAGACAATTTGAACTTAATTTAACCTTAATTTTTATCTGAAACCCTTATGGCAAATACCAGAAAAAAACCAAGAATCGAAAAGGCAACATGCAACTTTTGCGAAAATAAAGTCCGCCAAATCGATTATAAAGATGTGGAAACTCTTAAAAACTATTTGAGTGACTATGGACGTATTACCCCCCGTTATATCAACGGTAATTGTGCGCGCCATCAGAGAATGATGGCTCATGCAATTAAACTTGCGCGTTTTATGGCGATGCTGCCCTACGTTGGCGCAGTTCATGGTGATGAATAAATTGATAATGGAGAAATAAAATGGATGTAATCCTACGTTTTGATGTACCTAAATTAGGCCGCGCGGGACAGGCAGTTACTGTCTCTGACGGCTATGCAAGAAATTACCTTTTCCCTCAATCTCTTGCTGAAGCTGCAACTAAAGATAACATGGCGAAAATCGAAGCCGAACTTCGTAAACGCTCGGTCGCTGAAGCTAAAGAAAAAGAAGCATGCGAAACTTTGGCAGCTAAACTCGCTGAAGTTTCTGTAACTATTCCCAGAAAAGCCGGTGAAGATGATAAACTTTTCGGTTCCGTTACTAACATTGATATCGCAAAAGCTCTTGAAAAAGAGGGCATCACAATCGATCGTAAAAAAATACTCGTTGATCCTCCTATAAGAGAACTCGGCGTCGTATCTGTTGATATCTCTTTGCATTATGATGTTACCGCCACCGTGCGAGTTTGGGTTGTAAGAGAATAATTTCCTATGCCCTCATACGAGTCAACTCTATCCCAGAATAATAATATCACTAATCGCATTCCTCCTCACAGTAAAGAGGCTGAACAATGCGTGCTCGGTGCTATGATGCTTGACGAAACTGTTCTCGTTGCAGCTATTGACGCTCTTAGCACAAAATCTTTTTATTTTCCGGGACATAGACATATCTTTTCTGCTGCAGAAAACCTCTTCAGTAAACAATCCCCTGTTGATGTTATTACTGTCACTGATGAACTGGCTTCAGAAGAATTACTTGAGCAGGCCGGCGGTCCGGTTTACCTGAGTGAACTTGTTGATACGGTTCCCACTACAGCAAATTATGAACATTATGTGAAAATTGTTCGTAGCAAATGGCTCATGCGGGAACTCATTTCCGCTACCAATCGTATTGTAAGTAAATGCTATGAAGGTAACCAGGAAGTCGGCGAATTGCTTGGTTCCGCCCAGGCTGAACTCTTTGATATCGACAAATTACGCGAACACGGAGAATTCAAAAAACTGGGCCAAATGATGGGTGAAGCAGCAAAGCATCTGGAAAAACTGATCGCTAATAAAGGCAGTATTACAGGCGTCGATACAGGCTTTACAAAACTAAATGAAATGACTACCGGGCTGCACGGCGGGGAACTTATCATCATTGCTGCCCGACCCTCCGTTGGCAAAACCGCTCTTGCTCTGAATCTCGCCGAAAATGCGGCTATCAATGATAATAAAGCCGTTGCTATTTTTTCCCTCGAAATGACCGCGCTACAGCTCGTAATGAGAATTCTTGCTTCACATGTAAGAATCGATGCGCAAAAACTGCGCAGGGGAGGTCTGACTCAGCAAGATCTCTCGCTACTCTTAAACGCTAGCGCCGCTCTCAAAAAAGCTGATATTTATATCGATCCATCTGCCACTCTTACTCCTCTTGAAGTTAGCGCGCGATGCCGGCGGCTCAAAGCTGAAAATCCAAATTTGGGCCTCGTTATTATTGATTATATACAGCTAATGCAAGGAGCAGGAAAAAGTTCGGAAAACAGACAGCAGGAAATTTCTTATATCTCGCGCTCACTTAAAGCATTGGCGCTTGAACTGGATTTACCCGTCGTCGCTCTTTCACAGCTTAATAGAGAGTCTGAAAAAGGTAACGAAAAAGGCGCTCGGCCTAAATTGAGCCAGTTGAGAGAATCTGGCGCTATTGAGCAGGATGCCGATTTAGTACTTTTGCTGTTTAGAAAATATATGACCTCTCATGACCCTAAAGATGAAAATACCGCGGAACTTATCGTTGCAAAACAGCGTAACGGGCCTATTGGAAATATTCTTCTTAAATTTGAAAGCAATTACGCGCGATTTGAAGACCCGCCTGAGGGATTCGCGGAAATGTATTATGGTGATAATGATTAATTTAATATAATGATATGGAGATTTTATTATGAACTTCTTGTTTACTTCCGAATCTGTTTCTATGGGGCACCCTGATAAAGTGGCTGACCAAATTTCTGACGCTATTCTCGATGCAGCTCTTGCGCAGGATCCGGAAAGCCGCGTTGCATGCGAAACTCTCGTTACTACAGGACTGGCTGTAATCGCCGGCGAAATAACTACAAAAGGTTATATTGATTGCCAGGCTGTAGTAAGAAAAACTATTAAAGATATCGGTTATACCGACCCTCATCTTCACTTTAGCGATGAATCTTGCGCCGTGCTTGTCGCTCTCGATGCACAGTCTAAGGATATCAGCCGGGGTGTTACTGTTGGTGAAGGATTGGATAAAGAACAAGGCGCCGGCGACCAGGGAATGATGTTTGGCTATGCCTGTGATGAAACTTCGGAATTAATGCCTTTACCTATCACACTTTCCCGCAAACTTCTTGACAAGCTCGCGAAGCTGCGTTTCTCAAAAAAATTCAAATGGCTTAAACCTGACAGCAAATCGCAAATTACTATTGAATATACGAAAGACAGAAAACCCCTTCGCGTTCATACTGTTGTTATTTCTACTCAGCATAGCGAAAGTGTTAAGCATGCAACTATTAAAAAAACTATCATCGAAGAAGTTATTAAAAAAGTTATCCCTAAAAAACTTATCGATAACAAAACTATCTTCCACGTTAATCCTACAGGGCGATTCGTCGTAGGTGGACCTCACGGTGATTGCGGTGTTACAGGAAGAAAAATTATCGTCGATACTTATGGCGGTATGGGCGCTCACGGCGGCGGAGCTTTCTCAGGAAAAGACCCGAGTAAAGTTGACCGAAGCGGTGCTTACATGGCTCGCTATGCTGCCAAAAATGTTGTCGCTGCAAAACTTGCCAAACGATGCGAAATAGAAATTTCTTACGCTATTGGTGTTGCTGACCCGATTTCAATTCTCGTAAACTCTCATGGAACCGGTGTTGTTGATGATTATACATTGACACAAGCTGTGGTAAAAGTCTTTGATTTTCACCCTGCGGCAATTATTAAAAACCTTAAACTTAAAAGACCGATTTACACTAAAACAGCACGATACGGTCATTTCGGCATCAAGGACCCGGATTATACCTGGGAAAATACCGATAAAATTAAAGAACTTAGAAAAGCTGCAGGCGTTAAATAAATAGCAGAAAAATTTTGAAAAATCTTTCGCTTAAATTTGTTGTTACCGTTATTGCCACTCTGGCAATAATCATAACTTCTTGCTCAGGACCGCATGTTATCGGTTATTCAATCGATCCGCTTGACGGTTTACCTATTAAGTATGCCGCTCCGGTACTCGTTCGTAATTTTGCTGATAAAAGACCTGTTCGGGAACGTTTCACTTCTGATGAAACCGAGGATTTTGATTTCTATAGTCTGGATAAACATTTTAAAATTCCGGTTGATAAAAGTATTACAAAAGCTTTTCAAATCGAACTTGCAAATGCAGGTTTTGAAGTCGCTGATGCCGGAAATTTTATCATCGGAGAAAAACCTTATATCAGAATTTCAGGCGAAATCCTCCACTTTAATGTTATAAGAAAAAAATTGCCGGATACTCCTCAATATGGTAAAAAAACTCTGTGGAAACGGCAGCAGTTCACTGTTCTTGTTACCATAAAAATTAAAGTGATTAACGCCAAAGCAAGAAAACTTATTATGGAACATACATATACAAGTAATGATTCTTTTGATATGAGATCTGAAATGATTGACGTTAAAGCATATACAGAGGGAAAATTACTGGAAAAATCAAGATGGCAAAGCACAGATAATTATTACTCGGTTCAATTGCTTAATGACCATCTTAAACATGTGCTCTTTTTGGCAAGGCAGGATATTGTAAATCTGCTTTCGCCTGTTGAATTGAAACTTTCTGAATAACACAGATCTAAAAACGCAAATTTTCCCCACTCAAATCCCCTCCTAATCCCCTCTTGAGCAGAATGTCCCGGTCGAAGCATCGGGAAGGGATGGCGCGGAGCGACGGGGTATGTTATAGGGCGGGGTGGTTCTTGACCTTCGACTTTTAACTTTTAACTTTTGACCTTTAAACATCTTGAAAATTCTCCTCTGTCACAATTATTATAAAACTCGTGCGGGAGAAGGCCTTGTCTTCGAACATGAAAAAAATCTCCTGATTAAAAACGGGAATAATGTTCAAACTTATTCCCGCGACAACAATGAAATTAATTCCTTTACGGCATCCAAACGTTTCGGGTCTTTCCTAAGTGGTTTTAATAACAAAAAAACTCAAAATGATATCGACAGCATCATTGCGGAAAGCAGGCCTGATATCGCTCATGTTCATAATGTTTTCCCTTTAATCTCACCGTCACTTTATGCTGGGCTCAATCGACATCAAGTGCCGATTGTCCAAACTTTTCATAATTTCCGATTCATATGTCCAAACGGTTTACTTTTTATAGACAAAAAAGAATGTCCTTATTTTTTGAAGAAAAATATTCACTGCGTTAAAAATAAATGCTATAAACAAAGTTATATCTATTCTGCATGGTATTCTGCAATTCTTGCCTATCATTCAAAAAAGAAAACTTTTATTGATAAAATCGACAGATATATAGCACTGAATAGTTTTACAAAAAGTGTTTTTGTTAAAGCAGGCTTTGATTCAAAAAAAATTGTCGTTAAACCAAACTCAGCTTCCGCTAATGCTTCATCTTTTAACAAAAATCCGGATAATTATATCCTTTTTGCGGGACGATTATCTCAGGAAAAAGGTGTTCTTACATTACTGAAAGCTGCGGCAAAAGTTCCCTCACTTCCTTTGAAAATCCTCGGTGACGGACCGCTTGAAAATAAAATTAAACAGTTCATCTCTGAAAATAATCTGACTCATGTTGAATTGCTCGGATATCAGCCGCAAATGGAATTCGAAAAATATATCGCTAACGCACTCGTTACAATTTTACCGTCAGAATGTTTTGAAAATTGTCCGTTGACAGTTATTAATTCTCTCTATCTCGGTACTCCGGTTATAGCTTCGCGAACAGGCGGGATTCCTGACTTTGTTCCTGAAGAAAAAGCGGGATGGCTTTTTACTCCAGGAAACGCGGAAGAATTAACTCAGAAATTAAAATTGATTGAAAATAATAAAAATAAAATCATCGAAATGCGGCCCCGGGTTCGCGAATGGGGCATCGAACAATTCAGCCCGGAAACTAATTACAAAAAACTAATAAAAATATATAATGAAACATTGTAAATTTCTAATTGATCTAATTTCTAATTACCTAAACAAACCCCAAAATCCAATATACCAAATTGGACATTTCTTGGTTTAGGTTTATTCTGTATTATTCCCCCTTTTATAAAGGGAGTGAGGGGGATTTTAATTAGGTTAATTAAAAATTCGTGATCAACGTCCTAAAGAAATAACAAGCTTTGCATGAACACAACCAATAAATTTATAATAAAATGTTTTATATATTTATTATTTAGTGTCCATTCGTGTTCATTCGTGGTTAAAAAATATTCGTGGGTAATATTAATGTCTATTCGTGTATGAAAATAGCTCTCATTACAAACTTTTGTCCTTTCTACCGGATAAAACTTTTTAAAATTCTCGCGGAAAAAATTAACGCGGAATTCTTCTTCTTTTCCGACGCTTCGGAAAAAAATTGGGAGACCCTTAATGTCGTCAATAACGACGGAATACCCGTCGTTCCACTTCTTACTCCCGGAATGAGTAAAGTCAACCTGCTTCTCAAACTTTGGAAAAAATTGCGCGTTAATGATTACGATGTTTATATTCAAGGCATTAGCGGAAGACTAATTGTTCCCCTTACTTACATTGCAGCACGACTGAGAAAAAAACAGTTTATCGTCTGGACAGGCTTTTGGAATCATCCGAACACATTTTTTCATCGCTTAACTTTCCCGATTGTAAAATACATTTACCGCCATTCAGATGCTGTTGTAACTTACGGAACGCATGTTCGTGATTATTTAATTTCACTTGGTGTTGACGAGAAAAAGATTTTTATTGCGCAAAATACCGCTGATAATGAACTCTACAATAAAAAAGTTTCGGAAAACGAAAAACTTGAATTGATTAAATCGCTTGACGCGGAAAATAAAAAAATCGTCCTCTTTGTCGGCAGACTTTCAACAGAAAAAGGGGTAGATATTTTGCTCGAAGCGGTTTTAAATCTAAAATCTAAAATCACAAATCACAAATTGAATCAAATCCCCCTCGCCCCCTTTAAAAAAGGGGGAATAAATCTAAAATTCTTCATTGTTGGCCGAGGACCTGAAAAGGAGCATCTCCAAAACTTTTGTGAACAAAATAATCTTGATAATGTCCTGTTTCTTGATTATGTTCCAAATGACCAACTTTATAAATATTATAATATCGCTGATATCGTTGCTGTACCGTCAATCACAACTCCGGTCTTTAAAGAACCGTGGGGATTGATCGTTAATGAAGCTATGAACCAATCTGCCGTCGTAATAGCGTCTGACGCGGTCGGTGCCGCGATGGGAGGATTAATACATGACGGTGAGAACGGAATAATTGTTCCGGAAAAAAATCCCGCCGCTTTATCAAAAGCCATTAAAAATGTTTTAAGCGATGATAATTATCGGATAAAACTTTCCATTACTGCAAAAGAAACAATCCAAAAATGGACTTACGATAAAATGGCTCAAGGATTTATTGACGCAGTTGAATCGGTGGTTGGTGAGTAGTGAGTAGTGAGTAATCCGTAGTCTGCAAAGCACCCGGCGTATGCCGGGCGTTGTCAGTCATTTTCAAAATACCACAAGCAGAAATGTCACGAAGCGCAACGGAGTAAATTGTCCTGCCGTTTTATTCCTCTCCTTTCCAAGATGGCACGTTATTTCACTGTTTCCTTAAAAAATATACTTTTAAAATAAATACCGGTATGGTATAATAGTTTTACATATTTAAAAACAATTATTTGTGAATTGGTTATTGTATATTGGTATTTGATTAGATCAATTAGATCAATTAGAAATTAAAAAAAATCATTCTGTTATGAGGTAATTTATGAACTTCTTAGAACTTGTAAAAAAAAGACAAAGTATACGGAAATATCTGCCAAAAACTGTCAGCAGAGAAACTATTGATAAATGTATCGAGGCCGCTCGATTAGCTCCATCAGCTTGCAACTCACAGCCGTGGACATTTATTATTGTTGACAATCCTGATAAAACAAGTGAACTTGCTAACGCGGCTTTCTCAGGTATTTATTCAATGTGTACTTTTGTGAAAAAAGCTCCTGTAATTATCGTTGTAATTACTGAACAATCATCTTATGCCGCACGCGTGGGTTCTTTTCTAAAAAATATTCAATATAGTTTAATTGATATTGGAATCGCATGCGAACATTTTGTTCTTCAGGCTGCTGAAGAAGGTGTGGGAACGTGTATGATAGGATGGTTTAGCGAAAAGAAAGTAAAAAAATTCCTTCAACTTCCAAAATCTGCCAAAATAGATATGCTGATAAGTATGGGATACCCGGATGACGAAGAAATGAGAGAAAAAAACAGAAAACCTATCGAAGAAGTCAGAGAATATTATTAATGTAGGGCAAGCTTCCAGCTTGCCGGCACGGCAAAAATGAATTGTTTCACTATCATAATTAGTCGTCACTTAAAAAGTCGGTAGCAATAGTGTTAATCGCTGTTTCATGCTTTAAAAGTGTGTAATAAATTGCAAGAAAAAACGTATTATTAACAAAAAACTTGCAACAAAGTCTTATATAAATATTGCCTGAAAGGCAAATTCAACGTAACCCACGGCACCGCCGTGGGGAAAAGGAAGGAAAAAATAACAACAACGCTGAAAGTGTTGCTCAATTATTGAACAAGCCCTACAGGCTTGAATCTTTCTAACACATTACCCTACGGCGTTGCCGTAGGCTACGATGAAATATCCCTTTGGGATATAAACCAAAACACTTTTTAAGGGACGACTAATTAATTAAATTATAATTCATTTTATTTTTCCGTGTGTTCCGTGTGTTCCGTGGGCAAAAAAAAGCGACCCGCACAGAAGTGCGGGTCGCTTATAAAGATAATCAAAGAAAATCTGATTAGTACTGAGGTCTGCGAGGACGGTCTTCTCTTGGTCTCGCTTCGTTGACTTTCAGATTTCTGCCGCCAACGTCTTTACCATCAAGATCTTTGATAGCATCTTCGCCGGCTGCTTTGTCTTCCATTTCAACAAATCCAAAGCCTTTAGATCTACTTGTGTATTTGTCAGTGATAACTTTAGCGCTTGTAACTGTTCCAAAAGCACCAAAAATTTCTTCAAGTTCTTTGTCTGTTGTCCCGTATGACAGGTTTCCTACATAAATGTTCATCTTGTCTCCATAATTAAAAATAAAATATCTAACTAAATAAGCACCATTGCTTATTTCATTAGAATCACGTTAAGAACTCATTATAGCATATAAGTCTTTAAATAGCAAACGGTAGCCTTTTTTGGTTGATTTTATAGGGAAATCCGGTTTTTTATATTTTACTTTATGCCTTGTGTGTTGTTTTGTTCTAACACGTGATTTTTATTCATTGCTTATAATTTCTATATTTGCTAAAATTTTTACGCTAAAGATGCCATAAAATAATTAAAATACAGAAACTATATTACATGAAACAAAATTATTTATTGATAATTACAATTCTTGCCGCACTGTTTTTATCAACCGGATGCAGCAGTCAGTCCCGTTCTCAAAAACAAAAATTATCAATTTCGGGAGGATTTACAATGACAAATATAATTTATGAAATTCCTGTAAAAACAATTGACGGTCAAGTAACAAATTTGGCACAATATGTGAGTAAAGTAATGTTGATTGTCAATACGGCAAGTAAATGCGGCTATACTCCTCAATATAAAGGATTGGAAACACTTTATGAAAAATATAAAGATAAGGGATTTGTTGTCCTGGGCTTTCCGTGCAATCAGTTTATGAGTCAGGAACCCGGTACGGAAGCGGAAATTAAGAATTTCTGCAATTTGAATTTCGGAGTCTCTTTCCCTATGTTTTCAAAAATAAATGTAAACGGGAATGGCACTCATCCTTTATACAAAAAACTTAAACAAAAAGCTCCTGGGATTATGGGTACTGAATCAATAAAGTGGAATTTCACAAAATTTCTTGTCAGCCCGAACGGCAAGACAATCAAACGATTTTCTACCGCAACAAAACCGGAAGAGATAGAGAGCAAAATAGTTGAATTATTAAAGAAAACAGCTACTAATTAGTGGCTGTTCGAAAAGGGTCAATCGACAAAAAATATTGATTATCCTTGACAAAATTTATATTCTGTACCTAACGGCATGAAATCCTGTTTTTATTTGTTTTCTACAAATATTTTGCTTGAAAAAGTCCTGAAAGGGCGAAAGGAAATTTCCCGTTATGCCCTTCAGGGCGGAAACACAGGTGGGTGAAATATTAACAGGGTGCTGCCCTTTCTTATTTTATTTCTGATTTATCAATAATTAAAAAGTTCTTCCACAGAATATTCTTTTCCCGTGATTTTATTCAACGAATTAAGAACTTTAGATTTGATGTTTGATGTTAACCGTCTGCCCTTGCATGCCCGGGATATCATCTTATGAGTGATCTGTTCAATTGATGCTGCAACAAGATACATTGGCTTAATGTTATTATCGGTCATAATTTTTGCAAGTGGCTGCTTACCGAAATTTCTTTTAATTTCAATATTCATGTTTCTTTTTTTGACGGGTGATGTAGAATTACGGAGATTTTTGTTTAATAAGCGCCGCGCTATTTTCAATTGTTTTTTTGAATAAAATTATTTGCCATTGATGAAATTGGAAGGCAAAAACGGGCAATTATAACTATAAGTATGATTTTGACAACTGCATTCCTGAATCGAATGATTTTTTTATTCTCAAACCAGATAAGAATTACTAATACAAAAATAAAAACTGAAAGTATTGGCAGCGCGAGAATTATACTGATCTCATACGCTAATTTCTGAACACCTAATGAAGTTATTGCTGTTACAATCACATCCGACAATCTCTCAGTCATATCATCAATCGGGTCTAACACTTGTCCTACAGCGAGTGAAACACCTATTCCCGCGGGTTCAAGTTCGAGACTTGACTCTTTCACGACCGAAACGGATGCATTAATAATTCTGCATGTTGCGTAAGCGACATCGGCTTTAGTTATTGCGTCTTCAAAATAATCATCCGCGGACGAATCTAAAACGGGAAGTTTTAATACTGGGAAAAGAAGTAACGCTTTGCATCGACATTTTTGGTCGATAGACGCTTTAGAGCAAGCCGTGTCCTTTATTTTGATCTACATCGGGATGACAAATATTAAACAAAAAAGTGCTTTAATCCGGTCTTCACCGGAATCTGGTTAGCTTATCTTCTTGCCATAATAACTTTAAAATAATATAATTATTAAGTTAAATTAAAAATCGGGGTAATGATTTTAAAATAATAATATGTTATCACATGTTAATTATGAAACAAAAAATAAAAAACAATATTTTTCTTTACGCTCTTCTCTTTTTAACTTTAATCTCCGCAATGCTTATGTTTCATCGGCTTGCCGACCGAAGCGTTTGCGGCGATGAAATGGCTTTGAGAGAAAAAGGTCTGCAGCCGGTTTTAAGAATCTTGCAGGGATGGCAGGTTCAGGCAGAACCGCTTCCCCCGCTTATCAAACATTTATCATTAAAGGTCAGCGACAGTCCGATAAATCTGAGAATACTTGGTTTTACCGGGTCCTTTTTGATGGTACTGCTCACCGGTCTTCTTACAGGCAAGCTTGCCGGAAGATGGGCAGGTCTCACCGCTGCATTTCTTGTTATGCTTTGTCCGGGATTAATGAAATGGGGGCAATATAGTCGATTTTATACTATTGGTGCTGCATCAATGTTATTAAGCACGCTTTTCTTTTTCCGCGCACTTGAAAAAGATTCATGGAAAGCATGGATTTGGTATGCCGTTTTTGCTTTGCTGCAAATTCAACTTTGGTTTTTTGGAATGGTTCATCTAGCTGTTTGTGCCGGAATTTACGGTATTCTCTGGTTAATTGCCTGGCTGCCGATTCGGGAAAAGATGCTTTATAAGCCTGACAAATGGCACAGTTTTCTTAAAGCGAGTGTTGTTATTGGCTCGATCGGCATGTTTTTAATTATTCAATATTTTACTTTTAATAATAATATTCTTGGTGCGGTATTTCATCCATCCAACAACGATCAATTTTTTCGGTACGGTCCTTCTGCATTTTCGTGGGAAACTTTCGGGTTTGTTTTTCAGATGTATTTGCCTGCTTATGTGCATATAAAATGGCTTTTGGTTGTCGGCTTTTTTGCCGCACTTTTTATTGACCGCGAGCGCTCATTAATTTTTACAATCATCGCTGTCGGAACAACTTTTTTAATTGTCTGGGGACTTGATAAGAATAAAGCAACATTAAGCGAGAACAGAATGTTGTTTACGGTTCCTTTCTGGGCGTTTTTCATGGCTCGCGGAGCGTGGCTGATAACTGATGTTTTCTGGCGAGGAGGAATGTGGTTTTCAAAAAAATTCCCGAGTGCTAAACCAAAAATTAAAATAGTTCAGTGGAGCGGTGCAGTTGCAGGCGTAATTATCGCAATGTATTTTATTATGCCTTTGCAGCTTAAGTCATGGAATGCTTTTAAAAGATATTACCACGTTGATTTTACATACTGCAGGAATATCGGTGATTTCCTTGCCGTAAATGTTGGAACTAATGACTCGGTTTATTATGAATGGAGCATGGAAGGCCTGCCGATAAAATATTATTTTGACAAGCAGCGCGGAACAAATCCGGTTATGCATGTTTGTAAAGATGTTAACAAAGGTGGTTTTGCGATAAAAGATACAGACATAAAATTTCTCAAAGAAGGTAAAAACCGGATGTGGCTGCTCCCAAACTGGCGACCTCAACAGGATACAATTCCCTCTTCTCTCCGCGGCTGGTTAAAAAACAGAAGCATTACACTTGCAATAGAGCATCCGTGGGTTCCGTGGTCAGGCCCTCAAAAAATAATTATTGCGGATAAAAGTTATGAAAAATTAAATTCTCATCAAAAAGAGATGGAGAAAATAAGGTGGCTTAAAAAATTTGTTGAGGTTGGGCTGTATTACAATGATGCCGGAGCGGAGATTTTAAAGCTTTTATTAAAAAATAATCTTACAAATGATTTTTCGTCTTATTTGCGATATTTCACGGAGCGGTATCCTGATGAACCAAAGCTTGCCGATAAGATTATTAAGCTAAAACTTGCTGATAATGATTTAGTTTTTGTCGGGGAGAAATTTCCGAATAGCGGTGCAATACAAGCCAAACTTGGTAAAATGGATTTTGGGAGAGGGAATTATGATAAAGCCGAACGGCATTATATTTCCGCTTTAAAAAATTCATCACACAAAATTTTCGATGGTGTTATTATTCGTGATTTATTGCGGAAGAATAGAAATCCGGTTCTCAAAAAGATTGTATTGAAAAATATTAAGAATAAGAAAACTACTGCTAAACTTTCAAATGAAGAACTTTTTCAATGGGCAAATTGTGCTCCGGAACTTTTATCACAAAAGTGGTTAATTTACCCTACAAAAGATGAAATACGATATTTAAAAACCGCTATTTCAAAAAAAACGGATCCAAAATATCTTAAAGACAGAATGAAACAATATTCTTTTACGGAGTTG
>JAOZNZ010000006.1:19786-20197 GCA_029933535.1 bacterium
GTGGGAATATACCGATGTGGCAAATATTTTTTCTCATACTAAAAAATGGGATCTTGCCGTCGAATGGCTGGCTAGAAGTGTTAATAGTAATTGTAAAAGCTGGCTGCTTGCCAAACGATTAACAGAACTTTATCAGGTAAGGAATAAACCTGAGGAAAAACAGGCGGCAATTGATGCTTGCAGAAAATTTCAAAAATGGCTTCCGGAGAATGAACTCACAAATCGTTGTATTGCCGCGTATAAACTTGGAATGCTTTACATATCGGAAAGCAAGAATTCTGATGCTATTGTTATGTTTAAAGAAGTTGCAGATTTATCTAATAAATGCAAATATCATCCTTTACATTTCAGAGCTTGGATTCAACTTGGTAACATAGCAAAAAAAGAAGGAGAAATTGATGACGCAATCAA
>JAOZNZ010000006.1:20207-21283 GCA_029933535.1 bacterium
TATGAAGAAGTGTTAAAATTAGAACCGAAGCATAAATCTACAATTGAAATTCTTGCAAATCTTTATGAAGCGAAAGGCGAGAAAGAAAGGGCAATAGAATTAAGAAAAAAAATAAAATAATAATAATATTATTAAAATATTACAGGAAATAAAATGAGAATTGGCGGACGATTTGGAAGTACTGTATTTGAACCTTTATACGAGCATTTGTGCAAAGGCAAATACTGTTCGGAATTAATTTGCAAGATTGTTGACGCATTTGCAAAAGGCAATAAAGAAAAAATGCAGAAATTATGTGACGAAATTTCTGAAACAGAAAGTCAGGCGGATCAAATTAAATTCGCGATAAGAACAAGTTTGACAAAATCAATCTTTGCGGCCGTAAAACGTAATGACGTGCTGCAAATTGTGCGTAATCAGGATAAAATCTGCGGCCGAGCGGAAGATGTATCAAAATTAATGGTTATCAGAAACACAAAACTTCCTGATGGTTGCTTTGATACTTTAGAATTGCTTGCTGAAAAAGTTGATTATACAATTAACGCGTTGCTGATATGTTGCAGTCAACTCGCAATGATTCCGAATAGTGGAAATGATAAGGAATTTGACGTTAGCAATATACTAAACGAACTTGACTTAATACATGACAAAGAAGAAGAGACGGATAATTTAGTTCAGGAATTTACAAAAGAACTTCTGACACGGGAAAAGGAATCTGACCCGTTATCAATAATTCTTTTGCTTAAAATGGCACGAATGATCAGCGAAATGGCTGACGAAGCGGAGAATGCTGCAGAAGGGTACACATTATTAATTCGTCATTAAAAAGTTGATAGTTGGTTACTATTATTCATAAAGAGAAGAGTTCTTGAAATATAAATTAAAATATGTTATTATTTAAATGTTTGATTTTTTTCGTTTAATACAAAATCACAACGTTGTGTAATTTTAATTGTAACTTTTATTTGAGATTTCCCGAAAATGAAAACTTTATTATCAATACTCTTTTTTTTGTCTTTGGCATTCTATGCAGAAAGTCAAACTTTAACTTATGAAGATATAATTTCTAAAATTTA
>JAOZNZ010000205.1 GCA_029933535.1 bacterium
CAAATGTTTATTTGGGTGATGAAATAAACTTCATAAATTTTGTGTTCCCGAAATTTAAACAGTGTAATATTAACGGTGTCGTTGTTTATGAAACTTCAGGTGAACCGGCTGAAGGAATCAAAGTAACTTTTACTGATCAAGTTGGAAGAAAAACTAAAGATAAAACGAACATCAACGGCAAATTCAAAATAACAGGACTAAAAAAATCATATCTACATGGAAGTCTTACCATAGACGAACCTGAATTTGCAGTTGTAAAACGCAGAATTGATTATAATTATAACGGTCATGATATACAACTCCTGTTGCGTGAAACGGGAGCTGTTACCGGAAAAGTTATTACAGAAAACGGATCGCCGGTTCCGGGCATTAAAGTCAAAATAACGCCTACGTACCATAGCCAAACTTCAAAAGCAAATTTTAACGATAGCCAATCACAATGGGAAATTCGATCGGCATATTCTGCCGAAGCGACAACATTAACTGACGCGAATGGAGATTACTCTATTTTAAAAGCGGCTGCTCCTGAAACATACCAGGCTGAGATTCTTTCTGACGCGTATTTTTTAGTTCACGACAATAAACCAATAATAAAAGTTATGCCGGAAAAAACAACCGAGTGCGATATTACAGTAACGATGAAACCAGTAGTAATGCTGAAAGTAATAGATGAAAAAGGTGAGGTTATACTTAGTTATTCATTCAACTCACAAACCAAAACTCCCAATACTTCATGCGGATTCGGAAGCAGCATAAACCTACAAGAAGGCGAAGAGTGGGGACGTTTGGAATTGAACATGACTGGAAAAGCTGCTGTTCTGTCTATAAAAGTTGAAACCGATGACGGGAAAATGGCGGAAACAAACGGCATCATGATTGTTTCCGGCAAAACAAATTTTGTCGTTCTTACATTGGCTGAAACACTTCCCATTGTCGCGGCAGGATTTGTCTATGATCACGACATGCAGCCGTTGGCTGATAAGCCTGTATGGGCGCGGCAATTGCAAAATAAAAAATCAGGTCATGGAATTAGTGACCATCTTGGCTATTTTGAGATAACAGGAATGGATGTAAAAAACGGCGAGAAAATTGAATTAAGCACTTATCATGCAAATATCAGACCTAAAACCAATGTGTTTGCGGGAGTTGATAATATAGAATGGATACTTCCTGAACCGAAAATAATTAAAGGTAGAGTTTGCATTGAAACTTCAGATAATCCGGCAACTAATTTCAGTGTTGGATTATTCAATAATTATAATAAAAAGAGTTTCATCTCTGAAAATGGCCGATTTGCTTTTCCCGCAAACAAAAGTCACCGTGCAAAATGGCAAAAAGGAAAAATTTGTGCTTATGTTGAAGGTTATACACCTGCAACCGTAGAGTTCGATTTTGAAGATTCGGGTATTTGTGATGTGGGGGACATAATTGTTAATGAAAAACCCGGAACAATTAAAGGCAGAGTAATTGACGATTCAGGAAATACGATGAGTGTTGAAGTAGGTTTATTTAGAAAAAGTGGCGGCTCTGGTCACCAGGTTCTTAATGTAAAAAGCGACAGTACTGATGGAACGTTTGTCTTTGAGGATGTGCCATTAGAAACTTTCACTATAATGGCTTTCTCAAGAATACATACTGCGGAATCTAAGCCAATTAAGTTGAGTTCAGGAGAAATTCTAACAATCCCGGATCTTGTTATTATTACAACAAATTCCACTCTCGTAGATTTTAATTTCATTCTACCTGATGGTGCTCCGGCGGCAAATGCTCACATAAATTATTTCGGTGAAAATTCTGATAAAAATGGTTATCTGGAAAAGCGCGTCCGATTCGGCGTCTATAATAATTGGACAGTAACGCTTAACGGTCACACATATTATTCCGGTGAATTCATAATTAATAAGAATACAACACAATTAACCGTCCAACTGAACGCCTCATCGAAAATAACCGGTAAAGCTACTATTAATGGTATGCCAATAAATAATGCTAAAATATCTTTTCAATTGGGTAGGAAGTGGTTTAGAGCAACAGCTTTTAGCGGAAATTTCGAGTTTGAGGGTCCACAGGGACAATATATCGTCACATGTCAAAAGCACAAATGCGTTGCTAATGTAAAATTGACGGAATCAGGACCAAACGAGATTGATTTTAAATCGGGTAGTGGAACATTTGAACTCCAGTTCCCGTTTAAAGATAAGTGGATGGCGAGTATTTCATTAATAATTAACGGCATACATGCAACTATAACACGTTTGGATACAAACAGCGATAAAAAGCAGGCTAATATGACAGAACTCCCTGCCGGTGAATACAGCATATATGCTTATTGCAGGAATGAAGATTTTAGAACAAATATTACCGTTAAGTCAACCTTAAAATCCGGTGAGACGAAGAGGATAAAACTCTGAAGAAATAAATACAATTTCTTTTACCACTTTGCCATGCCGGGTTTTTGATTGTTTGCAGGCATGGCTGAGTAAATTTGTCCCGATTAATCGGGGCAAATTGAATTTTATTGTATTTGATTATTATTTAACAATTACACTACCATCCCATAGAATTAATTTGAATTATCATTTTGCCTGAAAGGCAAATTCATCGTAGCCCGGGGCATCGCCCCGGGAATTATGTAATAGAGAAAATGTTCCCTGTAGGGGAACCTCAAACCTGATAAAATAAAATTTTAAAAAACACACAATGAAAAATACAAAGAATAATTATGTCACGAATAATTCTGTCATTATTGGATTAGCGCTTGTTTTCTTATTTCTCTCCGCATGCGGAAAAAAAGATGATACCGATGATGATAAACTTATTTTTGATACAAATCATGTAAAAGCATCGTTAAAGCCGGGGAAATTAATTAATGATGTTCATCCTTCCAAATCTGAAACTGAAATTTTCGGATTGGTAAGTGCTAAACAGGACATTTACAAACCTTCGGTAATTATAACAGCGCATCTTATTACAGGTAAAGAGATTAATGAGAAAGAAGTATTTGCAAAAATCATATCTGAAAAATATACAGACGGAAAATTTATTGACGCGGAAGTTTCAACCATTTGCGAGGATAACGAAATAATTTTTCCGCCCATTAAAAAGGGGTTAAAACAGTTGCGGGTTGTCGTAAAAGCTAAAAGTTTCGCGGAGTCTTATTCAGATTATTTCGATACATGCGGTGATGAAAATAAAACTGTGGATGTTAAATTGTTTTCTGGCGTTAAACTGAACGGAAGAGTGTTTAGGAGTGACGGTGAAGTGACAACAAATTTTCTTTTTACCGCAACACCATACGGTTTGTATGAAAAACAGGGAAATCCGGGGCATGTTAATAAAAATATCGAGACCGATGCAGATGGGAATTTTGAAATTGACGGTTTACTTCCGGAACATTACAAATTTAATCTTAAAGCAGCAGAGGCAGAATCGATAACAACAAATGTAGTTTTATATTCAGATGAAAAAAATTATGTGGAATTCGTTCTGCCAAAATTGGAATATAAAACCTTGAAAGGAATTGTTGTCTATGAACAATCAGGTGAGCCGGTAAGCGGAGTTGAAGTTGTTTATAGAAGGTGGAGCAATCATAAATACGAAGAGATTAAAGCTGCAACTGATGAATCGGGTTCATTTATTATTAACAATGTTGTTAAAAAAAACGGATATTCATACTTGAAAGTTAATGAACCGGGGTTTGCACCGGTTAATATGGGAATTGTTCAATATAACGGTAAATTAGTTACAATTAAACTAAAAGAAACAGGAATATTAACAGGCAAAATAACGAACGAAGCCGGAAAGCCCATCCCGGGAGTGAAAGTCAAAATTATACCTGATTGTAATTCCGGTCGATTACCGAAAACAGTTTTTTCAAAGGATAACAACGATTATGCTGAATTTTATTCATATGAAAATAAAAGTCCTCCTTCTGATATTGGTGGTGTTTATGCTATTTCAAATGCAGCGGCGCCACAAACTTATATGATTGCCATCTGGGGTAATAATGATTATTTTTACAAACATAATTTTGAAACAAAAGTGATGATTATACCGGGGAAAACTACTATTCATAATTTTACGTTGTATCCCAAGCCGACTGTCATGCTGAAAGTCGTTGATGAAAAAGGAAATCCGATAACTAAATATCATTTGAAAGTTAAAATAAAATTTCAAAACGGGTCAAATGGTAGAACCAAAAATGTAAACTTAGCCGGTAAAAACGATTGGTATAAAATGAATACTATACCGGAAAGAGGTCAAGTGAAATTACACTTAATTGCCGAAATAGACTCGTCTGACAAAATCGCTTTATTGAATGACGCACCTATTGAACCGGGTAAGGAATATAAATTTATTCTTACTTTAAGCAATTCGGTCTCACCAAATATTTCGGGATTTATTTATGACAAGGAAATGAATCCGTGTGTTAATATGAATATTTCAGCTTATTCGCAAGGAAATTTTGAATCAGCCAAAACGGATTATCTCGGTTTTTTTGAAATATCCGGAATGAATGTTGAAAAAGGAACGAAAATTAGATTGTCAACATATTACAAACATGCTTATTTAAGAACAAATGTCCTCGCGGGAGAAATTATTGAATGGGCTGTTCCGGAACCAAATAAGATTATTGGTAAAGTATATATTGATGATATTTACAACCCGGCAACAAATTTTTCAATTAAAATTAACAGTAATTCTTTTCCTTTTAAAAACGAAAACTTTTCTTTGTCCTTTGGTAATGATGCCTTAAAAAGTGAAATTATTCTTAATATTTTTGTTCCGGGGTTTGCTCCGGAAATAAAGAAATATACTTGGAAATCTAATTCAAATATTCTTGATGTAGGCGATATTATTATTAAGAATAAACCGGCTGAAATTAATGGGAGAGTGGTTGATTATGACGGCTATCCTGTTAGTGCAAGAATTTCGCTGAGAAAAATAATTGATGGTAATGAAAAAGAAATTTTAAGTTCGGAAACTGATGACGTAAACGGAATCTTTAATTTTAAAAATTTACCCATGGGTACTTATTATATACATGCCGGAACTAGGTCTGTAAGTGCCGCGTCCGAGAAATTCGAGTTGCATTCCGATGAAATGTATACTGCTCCGGATTTAGTTATCGTTAACACTAATTTGGCAAATGTTTCATTTCAATTTGTCATTCCCGATGGCAACCTGGCTGCAAACGCGCGAATTAGTTACTTTAATAAATCTACTGATGAGAATGGATTCTTAAAAGAAAAAATTCGACCGGGAAATTATAATAGTTGGAATGTAACCATAGGAGAAGATTCTTATACTACAGACAAAATTAAAATAGAAAAATATACTGAAGAAATTACTGTTAATCTTATTCCAATACCATTAATCACCGGCAAAGTTACTTTGGACAACAAACCTTTGGATGGCGTATATTTGAGATTCCGAGGAAATTCAAATTCTTATAGTGCTACCGTCTTTGCCGGAAAGTTCGAATTAAAAGCAAAATCTGGGAAATATATCGTTACATGTAGGGATAAAAAAGTGGCGGCAGTTGTTGAATTGAGCCAATCAGGCGAAAATGAAATTAATTTTAAATCAGGAGACGCTACTCTTGAATTTGTATTTCCTGTTGAAGGGAATTGGAATGTAAGTCTTTCAAGAAAAATTGATAATAAAAATGTTAATATTGCAAATTATAATTCAGTTAACGATAGTAACAGCAAAATCACAGAACTCCCTGCCGGCGAATACAGAATAAATGCTTATTGCAGGAGTAAGGATTTTAAAACAAACATTTCCACTACGGCGACATTAAAAACCGGTGAGACGAAGAAGATAAAACTCTGAAGAAATAAATACATTTCTTTTACCACGGAACCCGAAACTCTCCGGGCGCGGCACACTGACTACACGGAAAAATAAAATAAATACACTACCATCCCACAGAAAAATAAATTATATTTAAATATTTAATTATTCTGTCACAAATTATTCTGTCAGAAAAAAAGGGGGAATAAGAAAATAAATTATCTCGCTAAGGCGCTAAGCTCCCAGCATTCGCCGGGCGCGGCGCAAAGGAATCCGGAATAAAATAATTTTTAAAAAATTTAACCGGATAGAATAAAATATGATTTTTAAATATTAACAAACAAATAATATAAAATGAAATTTAACTCGAATAAAAAAATTGTTGCGGCAGTATTACTCATAGGGTTTTATTCATGTCAAACGGTTGAAGCAAAAGTAAAACACGGATTAGTAGGGCTTCGACCTCTTCCCCGCACTG
>JAOZNZ010000206.1 GCA_029933535.1 bacterium
ACATCTACGTGGCAGAAAGATTCATTAACTCTTTGCGATGATGTTGAAATGACATTTGTACTTCTTACGTATTCCGGTTCGGAAGCTGTTTTATTTCTTGAAAAACAAAAAGCAAGAAACGAGCTTGATGCTCAAATGCGAAAGTTAAGGAAAACTTTAAAATCAAGCATCAAAAGAAAACGCATAATTGTTATCACTGCAAGGAGTATCTCTGAATGGTATGACATATGTCTTGATATTTCAACAAATTACCCTCCCGAAACCATAACAGATGACGCAGAAGAAATCATTAAAATATTTAAACGAAAACAAAAACTCGCATCAATTAATAGTGAATTAACCCGTAAAGCGGCCATCGCAGAAATTAACACGAAAAATAATCTCCTGGATTATCTTGACGGGTTAGTCGCAAAACTCGGGCGGAAAGCTCCGGTGAGAAATGTTCTTAATGATGTGAAAAAATATCTCGATAATCAAAGAATAACTAAATTAGACAGGCAGGCTCTTAACGTGACAGCCGAACTTGTTAAAACTAAAATATCCATTCCGGAAATTAATAAAACTTTCTCGAATCTGGAAACTAAATAAAAAAAGCGCTGCCGAAGCAGCGCTAAAGGTTTTATAACCTAAAAATTTATGCTGATACTTCAATTTTTGGCGGAGTTTTTGACGATGAAATCTAAAATAAAAAAATTCGATTGTGTGGAAATGATGCACAAAGGGGCAGAAAACGTCAAAAAAAATTTGGACAAGATGACCAATGAGCAAAAACTGAATTATTGGGACATTCGTTATAATGAAATTAATGAGAAACAAACTTTGCTTCGCGAAAAAAAAGATAAATATAAAATTCACCGTAAGCAAGATGCTTACGTTACATTGAATCAAACCACATCTTGACTTAAAAATCGCTTAACGGTAAAATTATACCGTAATTTTAATTTTGACTTTTTGCGATTATAATGCGCTTTATATATTTATTATCATTCTTCTTATCACTCATATTTTGCATGAATTGTCCTGCCGGAAATTTATCCGAAACAGGTACAAGCAAAATAATCAATATTTCATTTGACAAAGCACAAATACCACCGGATTTATCGTCAAATTTATTGTTGCGTATTGGTAAAAAATATTCCTGCCAGCAAATTAATCGGGATATCCATAACTTAATGAATTTGGGCGTTTTTGATAATGTAATCGTTACCACTAAAACTACAAATAACAATGTGGATGTCTCATACTCTTTCATTGAATCACCTGTTATTTCTGCATGGACAAATAAAATATATTCTTGTTCTGTTATGCCGGACAGTCTATCATTAAAATCTATGGTTGGAAAACATTTTAATTCCACCGATTGGTTTAACGATAAAAGAAAAATAGAAGAATTTTACAAATATCATAATTATAACAGTATATCTGTATCATCTCATGTTTATAAAATCGAAAATCAAAACAAAGTGATTCTTATTACTGACGTCTACCCCGGCAAAAAACAATTTGTTGAAGATATAAAAATAACCGGAATAAATGATTGCGAGAAAGAAGAAATAAAATCCATGATTCACTGTAAACCGCGCAATTTATGGCTGTTCAGAAAAGGAAAATATTCTACAGATAAATTACTAAAAGATGAAAAAAATATTCGCGATCATTTTGTGAATTCAGGCTTTCTGGATACAGAAGTGGAAATTTCCGTTGCCGATAGTGACTCAGCAGAACGCGTTATCATAAATGTTCAGGTTATTAAAGGACCGATATACAGGCTCGGTACATTAATTTGGAATCAACAATTATTATCAAGCAATGATTTTGCCGGTTTGGAAAATGAACTTGCCTTTTCTGAGAATACTGCATACACACCCGATTATGAAGATATAATTCGCAAAAAAATAAACAATTTTTGCATTAACATATCTCCTCAACTGCCTAATCTAACAATTATGCCGTTAATTAATCAGGAAAGTTCACCATACAACCCAATAGTCGATATTATAATTATTCTCCGTAAAGGCTATAAAGTACACAGAAATCCTGCATCGGCTGCTTCTACATTTTCTTATCCAGCATCTCTTGCGCGTGAATATTTGCAAAAATGATATTATTGCAAAACAATTAGATTTTGCAAAAAAAATCTCCTGCCGATCTTGTATCGGTAGAGAAAAAAATTGATTTTATAAATAAAAGATAGTATTTCTCCCTCGCGCGGCGCGTTTGCCGCGCCGCACGAGAAAAAAAGAGCAAATATTGATTTTTTTCTTTTATAAATTTATAAACTCAAAGCAGGGATGCTTTGATTACTTTTCCATTGAAATGAGTTCTATGCCGCATTGTTTTGCAACTTTTAAACTTTTCTCGTCTCCGTAAAACTCACCATAGTAAATCCTCTTTATACCGCTGTTTGCTATTAATTTAAAGCAGTTCCAGCATGGACTGGCGGTAACATAAATATCAGCTCCGTCAATACACATCCCATGTTTGGCTGCTTGTATTATCGCATTGGCTTCTGCGTGAACAGTAGCAATACAATGACCATTTTCAATATCGCAACCTACTTCCGTACAATGCGGCATGCCAGGTATGCTACCGTTATATCCGGTTGATAAAATAGATTTATCACGAACAATTACTGCGCCTACGTGCTTTCGTGTACAAGTTGATCGCGTTGCCGCTGCCCGTGCTATATTCATAAAATAAGTATTCCAATCAGCTCTCATAATAATTTATTAATTGTTTAATTTATTAATTTGTTAATTGTTTGTAATTATACCACAACCATAATTCTTCAGCAATAGGCTGGATAGTCTGAATTAAACTGAAAAATATGAACGTGAGTACAGCGTTACTTCGTTAGCAACAAGAAATGTTTATTAAGTTGACAAAAAAAAACGTTTTTACTAAAATATGAAAGTAGTAAATAATGATTTTATGGTGATTGTAGCTCAGTTGGTTAGAGCGCCTGGTTGTGGCCCAGGAGGCCGGGGGTTCAAATCCCCTCATTCACCCCATATTAAAGCCCTTTCCGTTTTGGAAAGGGCTTTTTATTTATTGAAACACAATATTTTGCGTCTTTACAATCGCTTAACTTTATCCCCAAAAATCAAATTTCAACTTTAATTAACTTCTTAAATCTTAAATCGTTGATCGTTAATCGATGTTCAATTTGATTTAAGAACAAGGAATACCGATTTTTGATTTTAGAAGTTAAACTACCAACTATTAACTATTAATATTTCCCTCTATTAATAGATTGTGCTTTGTTTTTTAGCTTCTTCCATTTAGCTCTTTCTGTAATTTTCGCCCTTCTATTCTGTAACTTTTCAAGTCCATGAATTTCTTTTCTTATCTTTATATAACTTTGAACCCGTGCTGAATCTAGTGTTCCTTCTTCTATCGAGGCACGTACAGCACATCCCGGCTCAACTTCATGGCTGCAATCGCTAAAGCGGCAATGAGAGGCACATCCAACAACATCAGCAAACGCTTTATTTAAACCATCAATATCACACCAAACCTGAATTTCACGAATCCCGGGTGTATCTATAATCATTCCACCGCACGGCAAAATTATTAATTCACGATTTGTAGTTGTATGACGACCTTTACTGTCACTGCGTACTTCTTGAACAGCCTGCCTGTTCCAACCGATAAGAGTATTAATAATTTGGGATTTCCCAACGCCTGAAGAACCAAGCAGGGCTATAGTTTTTCCTTTTAGAATGAATTCTTTCAGTGGTTGAATTCCATCTTTTTCAAGAGCGCATATTGCGATAACAGGAGTTTCATTCGCAATTTTTTTCACCTCTGCTATTCTTGATTTTACGTCATCACACAGGTCAGTCTTGTTTAGTACTATAACCGGTTCAGCTCCACTGTCATGAATATGAGCAAGATATCTTTCAATACGTCTGGGATTAAAATTATTGTCAAGACCGTTAACAATAAAAACAAGATCAATATTTGCCGCGATAACCTGCTCCTGTGTGTTTGATCCGGCAACGTTTCTTGAAAAACTACTTGTCCTTGGAAGAACTGCATGAATCGTTGCAAGTTCTTCGCCAGGTCGAGGATTTACTGCAACCCAGTCCCCTACTGCCGGATATTCACATTTTGTGTCAGACCTGTGGCGAATTCTGCCTGCCACTTCAGCGGTAAGTTCTCCCCGTTCGCTATAGAGGAAATAAATATGAGTATGTTCTCTTGAAATTCTCGCTGGCAGGAAGCCTTTTTCCCGGTATTCCGAAAAGTTTTCACTAAAGAAATTATTCCAACCTAAAGTTTTTAAATTTATATCCATGTTCTTGCTTTGGGTTGGTAGGCACTAATTAAAAAATAACAAAATTCAAATAATAAATTACAAATAAATCACAAATTCAAAAAGAATTAAAAAAAGAAAATAAATTAAAAATCACTATGGATTATTGGATTAATAAATTACTGACACCTGACACCTGACACCTGACACCCGACACCTGAATTCCGATTACCGATTACAGACCACGGATCACGGATTCCCAGCGTCTTCGAGAAGTTTATTAAGATTGTCGTAGGAATCTTTTTCTATAATAAATATATAAGGCTCGCCTGAAAGCATTGCATAATGGTTGCCATAAGCATCCTCCTTACCAACAAGAAATATCCATGGCTTTCCATTAGTAAAAGTGAATTTCTGAAGCGGCGGATTAAGTCCGAAACTTGCCATATTTAAATCTTTGTCTTTTAAAGTATTCGCAATATATTTTTTTACCGAAATCGGGAGCGTATTGTCAAGATCAGCCAAAACATCACCCTTAACTTCACAAACAGCATTAGAAGTAATTGCAGTCCACTTATTGCTCGAAACGACTAGTTTAAATTCTATTCCTTTATCAACTATAGAAATTTCTCTTACTCGTTTTGCCGGTACATCAGCCAGAGAATCAACTAGAAATCCGAGTTCATTTTTGACATTTAGCTTTTCTATAACATTCGCATCAAAAGCAACATATACTCCGGGACTTCTTTCGGCATAGACCAATCCGTTAACCGGTTTGCTTAAAACCATTTCCATCGGATTATCAAGTCCATCGAATTTAAGGATAAGTTGAATCCAAGTATTTGTCAACGCTTTTTTTGCGACAACAGCATCCGCAAAATTAGTTATGTTTAATCCTTCCCAATCGTAAATATAATCATCAAGCTTCATTTCATCGAGCAATGGAGTAGTTACGCCCGGCATAGTCCATTTTTTATTTTCGTTTCTGTGGAATTCAAAAGTTTTCCCATCGGATTTTACAGTAAGATGCACAGTATCATGGAACATACTTTTTAAGATAAGAAGCCTTGACCTGTAACTATCAGCTTTTTGCATGAAAAAATTCAGCATATCATTCTTTACTGTAAAATACTGCTGATATGCAGCTCGTCTGGCTAATGAATTCTTTTGGTCGGTATCAACGTCGTTACCAACAAGCAATGATTGCGAAACAGCACCTTGAATAACTGTGAGCATCAATTTACGTTTACCGAAATTATTAGTCGAATCAACAAATGTATCAATCCTCATTTTTTCAATAAGATCAAGCATCTCATCCACTTTATCTGAATTCGCAGCATCATTAACAGGCCTGATAAGTTGCCAGTCGAGATCATCCTTCCTGCGAATTTCGACAGTAAAATCCTGATGTTCCATAATAATGGAATTAATCAAATATTTTCTGGCATCAAAAACATTATCGCGCCGAATATCATCAGGGCCATTATCTGTTTTTAAAAGAAGAGAATCTTTAAAATGAACCGGAACAAGAAAAGCAGAGCTCCTTCCATTTATTTCAACATAATTATCCCAACCAAGCGGATCGGCAAAACCAATCTTAAATACCATTGAAGTTGCCGGAGTTTCAAAAGTAGCCACCACATTAGGACTATCAAGTCCTGCTCCTTTTCTATCAAGATTTTTGTAATCATCACCGACAATAATTCTGCTCTGATCGATTTTTTTTACAAGATCGAGAATTCTTCTCGTTTTAGATGCGTCTGCAGGGAAATTGACGGGTTTTTTAACACTCCACCCCGATGATGTTCTTTCAATATCAAACTCACTCACATTTACAACCTTACCCGTTTCGTTCTCACGATCTGTAATTTTTAGATTCATACGAGTAATTCTTTCAGGTTTAAACGTCCTGAAAACTCTCCTCTCAATTCGCTTAAGTTCCTCTGTAGAAAGTTTTTTGCTGTCGACTAATTTAATGTAAAGAGCAGCAGAAATTACTAAAAGAAGTA
>JAOZNZ010000207.1 GCA_029933535.1 bacterium
CAGGTGTCAGGTGTCAGGTGTCAGGTGTCAGGTGTCAGGTGTCAGGTGTCAGAGGACGGAAGACGGAAGACGGAAGTGCGAAGATGGGAGGTTGAGAAGATGGGAGGATACGAGGACTGAGAACCGAGGACGGAAGTGCGAAAGTGCGGAAGTGCGAAAGTGCGAAAGTGCGAAAGTGAGAAAGTGAGAAAGTGAGAAAGTGAGAAAGTGCGAAGGTGCGAAGGTGGACCTAATGGACAAAATGGACAAAATGGACCTAATGGACCTAATGGACTAAACGGACTAAACCCCAGTGGAATAAGATTCCACGGGGCGGAGTGGACATGACCCTGATGGAGAGGGCGAAGTGGACCTAATAGAATAAGTAAGCGAGACACTGATTTCACGGATTATCACGGATAATAAATAAAATTTTTGTATTAAAAAGAAATATATATATTAAAATTAGTGTAAATTAGTGTAATCCGTGTCAAAAGATTAAATGAAATTTGATAAATTAGATGCTGATAAAAATTATTGCGGGGATTGCATAAATTGCTGCCTTTGGCCGGGTGAAGTTTTTTTCAAAGAAAATGAACTTGCAATGGTGGCTGAATGTCTTGATATTGACGAACGAACATGCGCAGACACTTTTTTTGATCTTGCTGAAGATAGGATTCGTCTGAAAACCAAGCCTACCAATGACGGGAGATGTATTTTTGTGGATGAAAACGGATGCCGCGTTTATGAAGCGCGCCCAAAACAATGCCGCACATTTCCTTATGAATGGCAGCGGCCTGAGAAAAAATTAATGAATGAATGCGTTTTGTACAAAGCGCTTTTGGAAAATAAATAGGACTTATTGGACTTTTTGGACTTTTTGGACCTATTGGACTTATTGGACAGAATGGACCGAACAGACTAAACGGACTAAACCCCAGTGGAATAAGATTCCACGGGGCGGAGTGGACATAACCCTGATGGAGTAAGACTCCATAGGGAAAAGTGGACAAAATTGACATATTATAAAACAAACAAATAATCATTAACAAGCAAACCAAATTGAACTATGAAAAAAATTGAACGAGCATTGATTAGCGTATCCGATAAAACAGGAATAGCTGAAATAGCCCACCAATTAGTCAAACGCGGTGTTGAAATTATCTCAACAGGCGGTACCGCACGGCTTTTAAAGGAAGAAGGCGTGCCAATTACTTTAATTGATGATTACACAGGATTTCCGGAAATGCTTAACGGAAGGGTTAAAACTCTCCATCCGAAAGTACATGCCGGACTTCTTGCAGTTCGGGACAATGATGAGCACAAAAAAACTATGGCTGATCACGAGTTGCCATACATTGATCTTGTGATTGTGAATTTATATCCATTTGAACAGACTATCACGAAAGAAAATGTGAAATTTGATAACGCAATCGAAAATATCGATATTGGCGGGCCTACAATGCTTCGTTCAGCGGCAAAGAATTTCCGTGATGTCACAGTTATTGTTGATCCATCAGATTACAAGCGGCTTTTTGACGAGATGGAGGATAATGATGGGGCGGCAACTTATGAATTCAATAAATTATGTGCTCAAAAAGTTTTTGCATCGACATCATTTTATGATTCGTTAATAGGGAATTATCTTGAGGAAAACACATTGGGAACAGAGATGTTTCCCCCTACACGGGCGTTTGGTTACAGGAAAGTTCAGGATTTACGTTACGGAGAGAATCCACATCAGCAAGCTGCTTTTTATAAAGAAATTGTTCAATCAGAACCTTGCGTTACAATGATAAAACAACTCCACGGTAAAGAACTTTCATACAATAATTTTATCGATGTTGACGGAGCGCTAGAACTAGTAAAAGAGTTTACCGAGCCGACATCAATTGTAATTAAACATACAAATCCCTGCGGAGCAGCTTGCGCGAAAAATATTTGCGATGCTTATAAATTAGCTCGAGCGACTGATCCTGTTTCCGCGTTTGGTAGTGTGCTTGCTTTTAACAGAACACTTGACGCAGCCACAGCCAAAGAGATTTCGACTACTTTTGTTGAAGCGGTAATAGCGCCTGACTACGATTCGGCAGCATTAGATATTCTTCAAAAGAAGAAGAACATACGCATTCTTTTGCTTGAGGGGCTTAAAGAATGGATAGAAGAAAAGGAACATAATTGCAAAGGTTTTTATACAAGAAAAGTTGTTGGCGGATTACTCATACAGGAACGTGACACAAAAATGGTTGGAATTGATGAATTAAAATGCGTAACCAAACGCCAACCTACAGAAGAAGAATTAAAATCATTGATGTTTGCCTGGAAATGTGTTAAACACGTAAAATCCAACGCTATTGTTTACGCTAACGGAATGGAACTTGTAGGTGTTGGCGCCGGCCAGATGAGCAGAGTTGATTCAGCCAAAGTCGGTGTAATGAAGGCACAGAAAGAAATCAAAGGATGCGTAATGGCGTCAGACGCTTTCTTCCCGTTCCGTGATGGAATTGATGCGGCAGCTGAAGCAGGAATTACGGCGATAATTGAACCCGGTGGATCGATCCGTGATAAAGAAATAATAGCAGCGGCAGACGAAGCCGGAATAGCGATGGTATTCACTGGAATGCGACATTTTAAGCATTGATTCATTTTGGATTTTAGATTTGTGATTTTAGATTTTCCATTAATTTTATCACACAATTTGCGTGACCAATAATACAAATAAAATCCCCCCTCCCCCCCTTATAGAAAAGGGGGAATAATAATGACCGAACTAAGAAAAAACCAATTTTGTTTATTTTTTCTTATTGTGAATTGGGATTTGTTTAGATCAATTAGAAATTAGATCAATTAGAAATTTAACATATTACTAAAGTTCCAACTTATGCCCAAACGAACTGACATAAAAAAAATCCTGCTGATCGGCTCCGGGCCGATAGTTATCGGTCAAGCCTGTGAATTTGATTATTCAGGCACACAAGCTTGTAAAGCGCTGAAGGAAGACGGATATGAAGTTGTCCTCATCAATTCAAATCCAGCGACAATAATGACCGACCCTGAATTCGCGCAGCGGACTTATATTGAGCCCATTGACGCGAAAATGGTTGAGAAGATTATCCGCATAGAAAAACCTGACGCTCTTCTTCCGACCATAGGAGGTCAAACTGCTTTAAACACAGCGATTGAGCTTTCTGATCTTGGTATTTTGGAAAAATACAATGTTGAAATGATCGGTGTTAATCCTGAGTCCATCCGTAAAGCTGAAGAGCGGGATTTATTTAAAAGCGCTATGGCGAACATAGGGCTTGATATGCCGAAATCAGGTTTCGCGCACAATCTTACAGAAGCCGAAGAAGTGGCAAAAGAGATTGGAGAATTCCCCCTTATTATTCGGCCGAGTTTTACTCTTGGCGGTTCAGGCGGAGGAATAGCTTACAACCAGGCAGAATTTGAAGCGATCTGCCGCACGGGATTGGACTACAGTTTAAGCAACGAGATACTTGTTGAGGAATCGATCATTGGATGGAAGGAATACGAGCTTGAAGTAATGCGGGATTTGAAAGACAATGTTGTAATTATTTGCTCGATAGAAAATATTGATCCGATGGGAATTCACACAGGTGATTCCGTTACAGTTGCTCCCGCACAAACGCTTTCCGATAAATGTTATCAATATATGCGCGATGCTTCCATCGCGGTAATGCGGGAAATCGGCGTAGAGACAGGAGGTTCAAATGTACAATGGGCGGTAAATCCTGAAGACGGCCGTATGGTAATCATCGAAATGAATCCGCGAGTATCGAGAAGTTCTGCTTTAGCGTCAAAAGCGACTGGATTTCCTATCGCGAAATTTGCGGCGAAGCTTGCAGTCGGCTACACGCTTGATGAGATATCGAATGACATCACGCAAAAGACTCCGGCATCATTTGAACCGACAATCGATTACTGTGTTGTAAAATATCCACGTTTCACTTTCGAAAAATTCCCCGGTACACCGGATCAGCTTACTACTCAAATGCGCAGTGTTGGCGAAACTATGGCCATCGGAAGAACTTTCAAAGAAGCTTTCGGTAAAGCCATGCGATCACTTGAAATTGGTCGCGGAGGCTATGGTGCCGACAGTAAAGACAAGCTTATCAAAACTGATTTTGGGTGGGAATGGCATGAATCCGACACAGAAACAATTGACAACACATCAGAGATCAAGCGGCGTGTTTGTGCTAAACTACGTCAGCCGAATTCAATGAGATTTTTCTACATCAGATATGCCTGGCAGTTAGGAATTGATTGTGAAGAGATTTGCAATTTAACAAAAATGGATCCATGGTTCATAGATAATTTCGAACAAATATTCGAATTGGAAGAAGAGTTAAAATCTGCTTCACCTGACCTTCCGGTTGATCTTTTGCGCAAAGCGAAACAGTTTGGTTTTTCTGATAAGCAACTTGCATTTATTTTCGGTAAAACTGAATATGCCATCCGGGAACTACGTAATAAATTAAATGTCAAACCAGTTTATAAGCTCGTTGACACCTGTGCGGCAGAATTTGAAGCGTTCACGCCTTATTATTATTCTTCCTATGAAAACGGCGAAAATGAAGCTGTCAGATCCGATAAGAAAAAAATCATGATCCTCGGTGGCGGACCAAACAGGATAGGCCAGGGAATCGAGTTTGATTACTGCTGTGTTCACGCTTCGTTTGCTTTAAAAGATGACGGTTTTGAAACCATTATGGTTAACTCAAATCCGGAAACTGTCAGTACTGATTACGATACTTCAGATAAACTTTATTTCGAACCGCTGACTTTTGAAGACGTTATCGCAATTTATGAATTGGAAAAATGTGACGGTGTCATCGTTCAGCTCGGAGGACAAACGCCGTTGAATCTGGCGGTTGCTCTCGAAAAAGCCGGCGTCCCGATTATCGGCACTTCACCTGAGTCTATCGATCGGGCGGAAAACCGCGAACTTTTCCAGCAGATGCTTCACAAGCTTGATCTCAAGCAGCCGCCAAACGGGATTGTTTTTGATGCTGATGCCGCGGTAAAAGTTGCGAGTCAAATTGGTTATCCTGTACTTGTCAGGCCGAGTTACGTACTTGGCGGTCGTTCAATGCAAATAGTATACAGTGATGATGAGCTGCACACATATATTACAGAATCCGTACAAATAACGCCTGACCGTCCTGTATTGATTGATAAATTTATTGAAGATGCAGTTGAAGTAGATGTAGACTGTATTTCCGATGGAGAAATGGTAGTAATTGGCGGGATTATGGAGCACATTGAAAAAGCAGGAGTACACTCAGGCGATTCCGCATGTGTTATTCCACCGCACACATTATCAGACAATATACTTAGTGAAATACGTTCTGCCACCAAAAAAATGGCTAAAGAACTTAATGTCTGCGGCCTCATGAATGTACAGTTCGCAATTCGAGGTGACCAGGTTTATATTCTTGAAGTTAATCCCCGCGCGAGTAGAACGGTACCGTTTGTAAGCAAATCAATTGGTATTCCACTCGCCAAAATAGCTGCAAGAGTTATGGCAGGTAAAAAATTAAAAGATATTGGTTTTACTAAAGAAAAAACTATACCATATTTTTCTGTTAAAGAGGCCGTTATGCCTTTCGTTAGATTCCCGGGATGCGATATCGAACTCGGACCGGAAATGCGATCGACCGGAGAGGTGATGGGGATAGATTCTGATTTTGGGATAGCGTTTGCTAAAACGCAATTTGGTGCGGGATTAAATCTTCCCGAGAACGGCAAAGTTTTTATCAGTGTCAGAGATTTTGATAAACGTTACGCTGTTTCTCTTGCAAAGCGACTTGTTTCACTTGGACTTGAATTGATTGCGACACGCGGTACCGCAAGAGTTTTGAGAAATAACAGTTTGCCGGTTGAATCAATTCATAAAATCGCTGAAGGACGGCCGAACATCATTGACGCAATTACCAACGGTGAAATTGCTCTTGTGTTAAATACTGTTTCAGGGCATAAAGCCAGAGTGGACGAAACAAGAATACGAACCGATGCTGTCAGAAACAATGTTCCCTGCATAACTACCCTGCCTGGAATTGAAGCTGCGATCAACGGAATGGAATCTATAAAAGCCAAAGACGGTGTAGGGGTAAAAGCGATCCAGGATTATCATAAGTATGCGAAGTAAGCCGCGCTTCCAAGCGCGAGCAGGTGTCAGGTGTCAGGTGTCAGGTGTCTGGTGTCAGGTGTCTGGTGTCAGGTGTCAGGTGTCAGGTGTCAGGTGTCAGGTGTCAGGTGTCAGGTGT